>NZ_JAGWUA010000354.1 GCF_028868675.1 Bradyrhizobium sp. | reverse complement strand
GGAAGAAAGTGGGTGGGTACCGGTCTAAACTCAGTCAGAGTGGCTCA
Source organism: Bradyrhizobium sp. (assembly GCF_028868675.1). GTDB lineage: Bacteria > Pseudomonadota > Alphaproteobacteria > Rhizobiales > Xanthobacteraceae > Bradyrhizobium. The sequence goes on along the minus strand of NZ_JAGWUA010000354.1, from coordinate 2,284 downwards.
CCCATTTTCATCTAAGGCGGGTCGGCCCCTCGGGCCGGTCGGAACTCGCAATGACGGCGACCAATTCACCGCCCCAGCCATTTCGGCGGGCGCTTCTCGGAAAACGCCTTCGGGCCCTCGATGTAGTCCTGCGATGCGGCCATCGCCTTCACGGCCGGATAGTCGCGCTGATCCGCGATCGCCTGCTCCAGCGATACGGCGAGGCCTTTCTGGATGGTCTGCTTGGAGGCGCGGATCGACATCGGCGAATTCTTGGCGATCGTCTCGGCCCAGCGCAGCGCGGCGGCGAGCGCCTCGCCCTGCGGCACCACCTCGTTGACGAAGCCGAGCTCGAGGCCTTCCTTAGCGCCGACATGGCGCGCGGTGAGGATCATGCCCATGGCGCGCTTCAGCCCGATCTGGCGCGGCAGCCGGTGTAGGCCGCCGGCGAGCGCGGCCAGTCCCACGCGCGGCTCGGGCAGCGCGAAGGTCGCATTCTCCGAGGCGACGATGAGGTCGCAGGCGAGCGCGATCTCGAAGCCGCCGCCCATGGCGACGCCGTTCACGGCGGCGATGATCGGCTTGTCGCAGTCGAAGCGCGAGGTGAGGCCGGCGAAGCCGCCGGTATCCCAGCCGCGCTTGCCGCCGGCCGCCTGCCATTTGAGGTCGTTGCCGGCGCAGAACGCCTTGTCGCCGGCGCCGGTGACGATTGCGATCCACTGTTCCGGATCGGCGGAGAAATCGTCGAACACCTTGTTGAGCTCGAAATGCGCGTCCGTATGCAGCGCGTTGTAGACCTCGGGCCGCGACAGCGTCACGATGGTGATCGGTCCCTTGCGCTCCACTTTCGAGAACTTCAGCTCCATGTCCGCTCCCTCCGATTTTCTGTGATGGAGAATATTGGCCGCCATATTAGCGCGCAGGCGCGGTTCGGCACCATCGAATTGCGCAAGGTGCCTTGCGTGTTCCGATGCCCTCGGCTTGCTTGACTTGCGCGCGGTCTTCGCACCCTAATCGATCCGAACCATTGCGCGCCCAGCGCCTCAACGCAAAAGCAAAAGATCCGTCCGGGAGAGACTGCCGTGGATTTCTCACTGCCCGCCGACCTCGTCGCCTATCTCGCAGAGCTCGACCGCTTCATCGCGCGCGAGATCAAGCCGCTGGAGGAGGCCGACGACAACATCCGCTTCTTCGATCACCGCCGCGAATGGGCGCGGACCGATTTCGACGCTGGCGGCCTGCCGCGGCACGAATGGGAAGCGCTCTTGCGCAAGGCCAAGAATCTCGCCGACGCCGCCGGTCATCTCCGCTTCGCGGTGTCGAGCCGCTATGGCGGCAAGGACGGCTCCAACCTCTGGATGGCCGTGATCCGCGAGCACTTTGCCTCCCAAGGCCTCGGCCTGCACAACGATTTGCAGAACGAGCATTCCATCGTCGGCAATTTCCCGGTCGTCACCATGCTCGACCGCTACGGCCGCGACGACCAGAAGGCGATGATCGACGGCTCGATCAAGGGCCAATACCGCATCACCTTCGGCCTGACCGAGCCGCATCACGGCTCGGACGCCACCCACATGGAGACGCGCGCGGTGCCGGCGACCCGCGACAACGTCAAGGGCTGGGTCATCAACGGCGAGAAGATGTGGACCACCGGCATGCACGTCGCCACCCACTGCGCGCTGTTTGCGCGCACCTCTGGCAACGACGGCGATGCGCGCGGCATCACCTGCTTCCTGGTGCCGGCGAAGAGCGCGGGCGTCAAAGTTGAACAGTACATGTGGACCTTCAACATGCCGACCGACCATCCGCGCGTCAGCTTCACGGACGTGTTCGTGCCGGAGGATGCGCTGTTCGGCGAGATCGGCCGCGGCCTGTCGCTGGCGCAATGTTTCGTGCATCAGAACCGCATCCGGCAGGCGGCGAGCTCGCTGGGTGCCGCTGTCTACTGCATCAACGAGAGCGTGAAATATGCGCGCGAGCGCAAGCCGTTCGGCCGGGCGCTCGCCGAAAACCAGGCGATCCAGTTCCCGCTGGTCGAGCTCGCCACCCAAGCCGAGATGCTGCGGCTCCTGATCCGCAAGACCGCATGGGAGATGGACAAGCTCACCGAGGAGCAGATCGAGCGCACGCTGTCGGACCGCGTCTCGATGTGCAACTACTGGGCAAACCGGCTGTGCTGCGAGGCCGCCGACCGCGCCATGCAGGTCCATGGCGGCATGGGTTACTCCCGCCACAAGCCTTTCGAGCACATCTACCGCCACCACCGCCGCTACCGCATCACCGAAGGCAGCGAGGAGATCCAGAT
>NZ_JAGWUA010000011.1 GCF_028868675.1 Bradyrhizobium sp. | reverse complement strand
TTCAAATCGGCGCCGCCAGCCCCTAAATTTGCCTCATGAATTCCGATTCCACCGACAACCCGGATGGCCCGCACGCGCCCAGACCGCGCCGCCGCGCGTTGCCGGAGGCGCAGGAGCCGGCGCTGCCGGACGTCGATCCCGCCACCAATGGCGGCGAGGACGAGGAGGAGCCGCAGCTGCCGGATCTGCTGGAGGAGACCGGCGCGGTCGGCGAAGGTCCGCTGGCCACGGGGCATGCCGCGATCGAGCGCGCGGTGCGGCTCGCCCCGACCTCGCCCGGCGTCTATCGCATGCTGAACGCGAACGGCGACGTGCTCTATGTCGGCAAGGCCAAGAACGTCAGGAAGCGCCTCTCCAACTACGCGCGGGCCGGTGCGCCGCAGCCGGCGCGCATCCTGCGCATGATCGCGGCGACCGTCACGGTCGAGATCGTCTCGACCACGACGGAGACCGAGGCGCTGCTGCTGGAAGCCAATCTGATCAAGCAGCTCCGGCCGCGCTTCAACGTGCAACTGCGCGACGACAAATCGTTTCCCTATATCCTGATCACCGGCGACCACTGGGCGCCGCAGATCCTGAAACATCGTGGCGCGCAGACGCGGCCCGGGCGCTATTTCGGGCCGTTCGCTTCCGCCGGCGCCGTCAATCGCACCATCACGGCGCTGCAGCGCGCCTTCCTGATCCGCTCCTGCACCGATTCGTTCTTCGAGAGCCGCACCCGCCCCTGCCTGCTCTACCAGATCCGCCGCTGCGCCGGGCCCTGCACCCGCGAGATCGACTTCCAGGGCTATGCGACGCTGGTGCGCGAGGCCACCGACTTCCTCTCCGGCCGCAGCCATCTGGTGAAGCAGGAGCTGGCGGCCGAGATGGAGAAGGCCTCCTCCGAGCTCGAATTCGAACGCGCGGCGCTCTACCGCGACCGGCTCGCGGCACTCTCGGCGATCCAGTCGCAGCAGGGCATCAATCCGCGCACGGTCGAGGAGGCCGACGTGTTCGCCATCCACCAGGAAGGCGGCTTCTCCTGCGTCGAGGTGTTCTTCTTCCGCACCGGGCAGAACTGGGGCAACCGCGCCTATTTCCCGCGCGCCGAGAAGACTTTTACGCCGGAGGAGGTGCTGGGCTCGTTCCTGGCGCAGTTCTACGACGACAAGCCGCCGCCAAGGATCGTCCTGCTGTCGCACGAGATCGAGGAGAGCGAGCTGCTCGCCAATGCCCTGGCGATCAAGGCCGGCCGCAAGGTCGAGGTCTCCGTCCCCAAGCGCGGCGAGAAGAAGGAGCTGGTCGCGCATGCGCTGACCAATGCGCGCGAGGCGCTCGGGCGCAAGCTCGCCGACACCGCGACGCAGAGCCGCCTGCTCGAGGCGATGGCGACGACGCTTGCGCTGCCGCAGCGGCCGAAGCGGATCGAGGTCTACGACAACAGCCACATCCAGGGCACCAATGCGGTCGGCGCCATGATCGTCGCCGGCCCCGATGGCTTCGTGAAGAACCAGTACCGCAAGTTCAACATCCGCTCCGAGGGACTGACGCCCGGCGACGACTACGCCATGATGCGCGAGGTGCTGCAGCGCCGCTTCAAGCGGCTGCTCAACCCGCCCGAGGAGGCGAGCGGCAAGACGATTGACAAGGCGAGCGACGACGACTTCCCGCAATGGCCCGATCTCGTCATCATCGATGGCGGCCGCGGCCAGCTCAATGCGACCCGGGAGATCTTCGGCGCGCTCGGGCTGAGCCAGGTGTCGCTGATGGCGGTCGCCAAGGGACCCGATCGCGACGCGGGCCGCGAGACCCTGTTCATGCCGGACCGCGAGGCGATCAAGCTCGAGCCGCGCGACCCCGTGCTGTACTTCATTCAGCGGTTGCGGGACGAGGCCCACCGCTTCGTCATCGGCTCGCACCGCAAGCTGCGCAAGAAGGACATCCGCGAGGCGGGCCTGCAGGAGATTCCGGGCATCGGCCCGTCACGCAAACGTGCGTTGCTGCACCATTTCGGAACCCTGAAGGAGATCGAACGGGCCTCGATCGCCGATCTCGGCAAGGTTCCGGGGGTCAGCGCCGAGAGCGCGCGCAAGATTTTCGAGTATTTTCATCCCCAGCCGGGGTGAACTAACGGGGGAATGCGGTCATATGGACGTCGCCTCCGGCCCGCATTGGGGGCCGCAACGGTTGACCTTCATGCCGCAGCGGTATTGGTAGAACGGATGAACATCGCCACGACACGAGGGGACGCCAAAGGCTCAACCAGGAGTTCGATGTCCCTTCCGAACATCCTGACATACGCCCGGATCGCGGCGATCCCGGTGGTGGTCGGCTGCATCTACGCCCAGTCGATCCTGAACGGGCCGCTCTGGCTGCGCTGGGTGGCGGTCGCCATCTTCATCGCGGCGGGGGTGACGGATTACCTTGACGGCTACTATGCCCGGATCTGGAACCAGCAATCGGCGTTCGGGCGGATGCTCGACCCCATCGCCGACAAGCTGCTGGTCGCCTCCTGCCTCCTGATGCTGGCCGCCGACGGCATCATCCACGGCTGGACGCTGTGGGCCGCGATCGTGATCCTGTGCCGCGAGATCCTGGTCTCGGGCTTGAGGGAATATCTGGCGGCGCTGCGCGTCAGCGTGCCCGTGACCAAGCTCGCCAAGTGGAAGACCACGGTGCAGCTGGTCGCGATCGGTTTCCTGCTCGCGGGCGAGGCCGGTGACATGGTGGTTCCGGTCGTGACGCAGATCGGCCTGTTGCTGCTGTGGGCCTCGGCGCTGGTCACGATCTATACGGGCTACGACTATTTCCGCGCCGGCATCCATCACCTCATCAAGGAGGACGAGGGATGAAGGTGAAGTACTTCGCCTGGGTGCGCGAGCGCGTCGGCAAGGCCGAGGAGACGATCGAGCCGCCGGCGAGCGTGCGCACCGTGGAGGACCTGATCGCCTGGCTGTCCGGCCGGGGCGAGACCTACGCCCATGCCTTCGAGACGCCGAAGGTGATCCGCGCCGCGATCGACCATGCCCATGTCAGGCCGGATGCCGCGATCGCCGGCGCGCGCGAGATCGCGTTCTTCCCGCCGATGACCGGCGGCTAGGGCTGCGCAAGCGCATGAGCTGCCCCGTCACCATCCGCATCCAGAACGCCGATTTCGACATCGCACGCGAGATCGCGGCGCTGACGGCAAGCCGCACCGACATCGGCGCGGTCGTGAGCTTTTCCGGCATCTGCCGCGGCGACAAGCAGGATGCGAAAATCGCCGCGCTGACGCTCGAACATTATCCCGGCATGGCGGAGGAGGAGATCGGGCGGCACGTCGACGAGGCGGTGGCGCGCTGGCCGCTCCACGGCGTCACGGTCATCCACCGCGTCGGCCGGCTCACGCCGGGCGAGAACATCGTGCTGGTGCTGACTGCATCGGTGCACCGGCAGGCCGCGTTCCAGGCCGCCGAGTTCCTGATGGACTATTTGAAGACCAGCGCGCCGTTCTGGAAGAAGGAAGAGAGCCCGATCGGGACCGGCTGGGTCGAGGCTCATGCCCGCGACGACCAGGCCCTCGAACGCTGGACCAAATCCTGATGGCAAGAGCATCCAAGGGGGCTGGGCGCGGCCGCACCGCGCCAAGGCCTGCCGCAGTCGGCCGCGGCGAGCTCGTCACGCTGCTCGACTTCGTCCGCTATGCGGTGAGCCGCTTCGTCGAGGCGAGGATCGCCTTCGCCCACGGCACCACCGACCCCGTGGCCGAGGCGGCGTTCCTGGTCTGCGAGGCCCTGCATCTTCATCCCGACCAGTTCGAAATCTTTGCCAATGCCCGCGTCACCGCGGCGGAGGCCAAGGTGATCCTCGACCTGATCGGCAGGCGCGTCGCCACGCGAAAGCCGGCCGCCTATCTCGTCAACAAGATCTACATGCGCGGCCTGCCCTTCTACGTCGACGAGCGCGTCATCGTGCCGCGCTCCTTCGTCGGCGAACTGCTGGATTCGCATCTCGGTGGCGAAGGCGGCTCGCTGATCGACGATCCCGCGGCGATCGAGCGCGTGCTCGACCTCTGCACCGGCTCGGGGTGCCTTGCGATCCTCGCCGCGCATCATTTCCCGAACGCGCAAGTCGACGCCGTCGACGTCGCCAGGGGCGCGATCGAGGTCGCGGCACGCAACGTCGCGGACCACGGGCTTGAGGATCGCGTCACGCTCCACCGCGGCGACCTCTTTGCGCCGCTGGGCAACGCGCGCTACGACCTGATCATCACCAATCCGCCCTATGTCGACGCTGAAGGCATGGCGTCGCTGCCGCCGGAATGCCGGGCCGAGCCAAAACTGGCCTTCGACGGCGGCGCCGACGGGCTGGATGTCGTGCGTCGCATCCTGCAGGACGCGCCCGATCACCTCACCCCCGACGGCGGCCTGCTGTGCGAGATCGGCCGCGGCCGCGAGCTCCTCGAAGAGGCGTTCCCCGCCCTGCCGCTGCTCTGGCTCGACACCGAGGACTCGGAGGGCGAGGTGTTCTGGATCTCGGCCGCCGATCTCGGCTGAAGGCGGCAGCCGCCGTTCAATTCTGCATGACCGGCGGCGCAATCATGAACGCCGCCACGTTCACGCCGGCTGCCGAAACTGGTAGCCTCCGCACAAGATGCCGATCCCAAACTGCCAAGAGGCTCCCATGCTGGACAAGAGCGCCCGCCCTTCCAACGTCAATGTTCCGAACGATCTCGCCGCGCATTGGATGCCGTTCACCGCCAACCGTGCCTTCAAGAAGGCGCCGCGGCTGCTCGCCGGCGCCAAGGACATGCACTACATCACCGTCGATGGCCGCAAGATCATCGATGCCGCCTCGGGCATGTGGTGCACCAATGCCGGCCACGGCCGGACGCAGATTTCGGCCGCGATCGCCAAATCGGCGGAGACGCTGGACTACGCGCCGCCGTTCCAGTTCGGCATTCCCCAGGCCTTCGAGCTCGCCAGCCGCATCGCCGAACTCGCGCCCGACGGGCTCGACCACGTCTTCTTCTGCAACTCCGGCTCGGAAGCCGCCGACACCGCGCTGAAGATCGCGCTCGCCTATCACCAGATCAACGGCCAGGGCTCGCGCACCCGCCTGATCGGCCGTGTGCGCGGCTATCACGGCGTCGGCTTCGGCGGCACCTCGGTCGGCGGCATCGTCAACAACCGAAAGCTGTTCGGCACGCTCTTGTCCGGCGTCGATCATCTGCCGGCGACCTACGACCGCGAGAAGCAGGCCTTCACCAAGGGCGAGCCGGACTACGGCGCGCATTTCGCCGACGAGCTCGAGAACCTCGTCGCCCTGCACGGCGCCAACACCATCGCCGCCGTCATCGTCGAGCCGATGGCGGGATCGACCGGCGTGCTGCCGGCGCCGAAGGGCTATCTCAAGCGGCTGCGCGAGATCACCCAGAAGCACGGTATCCTCCTGATCTTCGACGAGGTCATCACGGGCTACGGCCGGCTCGGCTACGCCTTCGCCGCCGAGCGCTACGGCGTGCTGCCCGACATGCTGACCTTCGCCAAGGGCATCACCAACGGCGCGGCTCCAATGGGCGGCGTGCTGGTGCGCGACACCATCCACGACGCGTTCATGACCGGCCCCGAGCACATGGTCGAGTTCACCCACGGCTACACTTACTCCGCGCATCCGATTGCCTGCGCGGCCGGCCTTGCCACCCTCGACGTCTACCGCGACGAAAAGCTGTTCGAGCGCGCACGCGCGCTGGAGCCGAAATTCGCCGACGCCGTGATGTCGCTGAAGGGCCTGCCCAACGTCGCCGACATCCGCACCGTGGGCCTGACCGCGGGCATCGACCTCGCGCCGCGCGCCGACGCCGTGGGCAAGCGCGGCTATGACGCGATGTGCAGCGCCTTCTTCGACAACGACATGATGCTGCGCATCGCCGGCGACACGCTGGCGCTGACGCCGCCCCTGATCATCTCCGAGGACCAGATCGGCGAGATCATGGACAAGGTCGGCAAGGTCATCCGCGCGGTGGCGTGAGCGCGCAGGTCAGGGCAGGCCGGAGCCCTCCGGCCCGCGCCGACGTAGATCGCTGCGACTCAGCGCCTGACGATGACGGCTTCGAGATATTCGGCGTGCACCGCCACCGTGCCGTCCGCGGCGCGGTTGAATTCGCCGAGCAGCGCCAGCACGTCGCGCCGTAGCGCCACCTGGCCGCCGGCATCGAGCGCCGCGAACGCCTTCAGCGTCGGGCCGTAATAGCTCTTGAAGATTTCGAGCCAGTGCTCCGGCGAGCGATAGCGGAACACGAACATCCTGGGCTCGGCGACGATCTCGGATGCCGTCCGGCCGAACATCTCCTCCAGCCGCGCCTTGGTGCCCCACAGCGCCGGCGACCTCACGCCGGACGGCGGCGGCAGATGCCGGCCGATCGTCTTGAAGAGCTGGCCGATGAAGCCTTGCGGCGTCCAGTTGGCGAGACCGATCTTGCCGCCCGGCTTGCAGACCCGCGCGAGCTCGGAAGCCGCCTTGTCCTGGTCCGGGGTGAACATCACGCCGAAGGTCGACGTCACCGTATCGAAGCTCGCATCCGCGAACGGCAGCGCCTCGGCGTCCGCCTCGCGAAACTCGATGGTGAGACGCTCGGCCGCCGCTCGCTCGCGCCCCCGCTCGAGCAGGGCCGGCACGTAGTCGGTCGACGTCACCTCGCACCAGCGCCGCGCTGCCGCAAGCGTCGCATTGCCGTTGCCGGCGGCGACGTCCAGCACCCTGGCTCCCGACCGCAGGTCGAGCGCCTCGCAGAGCTGCTCGCCGACGATCTGCAAGGTGGTGCCGACGACGGCGTAGTCGCCCGAGGACCACGCGCCATGCTGGCGCTGCTTGACGGCGGCGAGGTCCGGTTGTGTCTCGACGGGCTTGCTGAGGGCTGCGGATGTCGACATGGCCATCTCCCTTGGTTGGCAATGCCGGGACGATACGGCGCTGCGCCGCGGCTGGCTTTGAGGGCGGCATTATTTTACTTTGAGGCGGCCTTGATTTTCGTGCCGGAGCCGAACCGATCGTGGCATTCCAGTTCGAGGACTTCGTGCTTGATCCCGAGCGCCGCGAACTGCGCCGGGCCGACAGCCTTGTCGCGCTCGAGCCGCAGGTGTTCGATGTCCTGACCTATCTGATCCGCCACCGCGACCGCGTGGTGACGCGCGACGAACTGCTCGACGCGATCTGGAACGGCCGCGTCGTCTCGGAATCGACCCTTGCAAGCCGCATCAACGCTGCGCGTCGCGCGGTCGACGACAGCGGCGAGGAGCAGCGGCTGATCCGCACGGCGGCGCGCAAGGGCGTCCGCTTCGTCGGCGAGGTAACCGAGCAGCGGAAGGCCATGGCCGCGCCCGCCGCCGTTCAGCCGCCGGGCGGGACCGAGGCCAGCCCTCCCCTGCCCGAGCGCCCGGCCATCGCGGTCCTGCCCTTCGGCAATCTGAGCGGCGAGGCCGAGCAGGACTACTTTTCCGACGGCATCAGCGAGGACATCATCACCGCGCTGTCGAAGCTGCGCTGGTTCTTCGTCATCGCCCGCAACTCCTCCTTCATCTACAAGGGCCGCAGCGTCCATCTGCGCCAGATCGCCGAAGAGCTCGGCGTGCGCTACGTCGTCGAGGGCAGCGTCCGCAAGGAGGGCGAGCGGGTGCGCATCACCGCCCAGCTCAACGACGTCGCCACCGGCAGCCATCTCTGGGCGGAGCGCTACGACCGCCGGCTCGCCGACGTCTTCGCGGTGCAGGACGAGATCACCGAGAACATCGTCGCCGCCATCGAGCCGCAGCTCTATGCCGCCGAGAGCTTCCGCGCCCAGCGCAAGCCGCCCGACAGCATGGACGCGTGGGACCTGGTGATGCGCGCGCTGTCGCACTACTGGCGGGTGACCCGGCAGGACCACGTGGTCGCCCAGGCCCTGCTCGAAAAGGCGATCGCGCTCGATCCGAACTACGGCAAGGCGCTCGGACTGCTCGGCACCAGCTACATGTTCACCGCCCATATGGGCTGGATGGACATGGCGGATGCGATGCTGCGCGCCGAGCGCGCGGCGCTGGCCGCGATCCGCGCCGACGGCGACGATCCCTGGGCGCACAACGCGCTCGGCCATGTCCATCTGTTCGCGCGCCGCTTCGAGGATTCGCTCGCCGAATTCGAGACCGCGCTCCACCTCAACCCGAACTTCGCACTCGCCCAGGGCTATTACGGGCTGGCGCTCAGCTATTGCGGGCGTTGGCAGGAGGCCGACGAGGCCGCGCGCCGCGCCATCCGCCTCAGCCCGCGCGACCCCTATGCGCCGGTCTATTTCGGCATTGCCGCCTATGCCCGATTCCTGGGCGGCGACTACGAGGAGGCGATCAGGCTCGCGCATGAGGCCCTTCGGCAGCGCAGCGACTTCGTCGGCGCGCACCGGGTGCTGACGTCGGCGGCCGGCGCGGCAGGCCGGACCGAGCTCGCCCGCGCCGCGCTGGCCGAGCTGCGCCGTGCCCAGCCCAACATCTCGCTCGCCTGGATCGCCGAGTTCATGCCGATCAGACTGCCGGCGGATCGCGACCGCTACCTGGAGGGCTTCCGGCGCGCCGGCCTAACCTAGTGCGCGAGGCGCTATCCCCTCGAATCAACATTGATGTTAAGCTCGGCTCGCTTGGGGGAGCGTGAGACGAGATAGCGCCTGTAAGGGCCCGTGCTTTCCCGGGTGGGGACGTCTTCAGTCGAGGGTATGGCGCGCGGCATGATTCGCATTTCCACGATCTTCATCGCCATCTGCATGGTGCTGGTCGCAGCCTCGCTCGGCCTTGCGCTCTATTCGGTCGCCGGCATCAGCGGAACGGAATCCGCGATCGTGGCGCTGACCGCGCTGACCTTCCTGATCCTCTACAACGCCGTGTCGATGCGGCTGCGCGACCGCAGCGACGTCGGCGGCCAGATCGCCGACCTGTCGCGCGGCACCGCCGACCTCGCCCGCCAGGTGGCCGAATTCGGCCGCCGGCTCGCCGCCGTCGAGAGCCGCGTCGCCACGGCCAGTTCGACCAGCGCCGACCGGATCCAGTCGGTGGCCGGCGAGATCAACGAACTCGGCGGCCTGGTCAGGCAGCTCGCCGCGACCGTTTCCACACACGAGGACCTGCTGGCCGCCGGCGCTCCCGCAGCGGCGAGACCGGAACCGGAGGCGCCGAAAGACCCGATCAGGGAACAGGAGGCGCCCGGCGACGCCAACCCGGTTGCGGCGCCGATCGCTGTCGCGCCGCCGCCCACCCTCGCGCCCGCCGTCGAGGCCGCGGCAGCCCGCAACCAGACGCAACTGCTGGCGACGCTGCGCAACGCCATCGACGAGAACCGGATCGACATCTTCCTGCAGCCGATGGTGACGCTGCCGCAGCGCAAGGTGCGCTTCTACGAGGCCGTGACGCGCCTGCGCGACGAGCGCGACCAGTTCATTCCGGCCGAGGAGTTCATCGGCATCGCGGAGGCCTCGGGGCTGATCGGCCGCATCGACAACATGGTGATGCTCCGCTGCGTGCAGGTGCTGCGCCGGCTGATGGTGCGCAACAAGGATGTCGGCGTGTTCTGCAACGTCGCGGCGTCCACGCTCGGCAACACCACCGCATTCTCGCAATGCCTGGACTTCCTCGAGGCCAACCGGGCGCTGGCGCCTTCGCTGGTGCTGGAGTTCAAGCAGTCGACCTACCGCAACCTCGGCCCCGCGGCGACGGAGAACCTGGCGGCGCTGGCGCAGCGCGGCTTCCGCTTCTCGATGGACCACGTCACCGACCTCAGGATCGAGCCGCGCGAACTCGCCGACCGCGGGGTACGCTTCATCAAGGTTCCGGCCTCGCTGCTGCTCGACGCCCGGCAAGCTTCGACCGCGGATATTCATCCCTCGGACCTGTCCGACCTGCTCGGCCGTTTCGGCATCGACCTGATCGCCGAACGGATCGAGGGCGAACGCGCCGTGGTCGACCTGCTCGACTATGACGTGCGGTTCGGCCAGGGCTTTCTGTTCGCGCCCCCCCGGCCATTGCGGCCCGAGGGAGCATCTGCTACCGCCGGGGCCTCGCCGGATCCGGCGCAGGACATCCAGGGATCAAGTCAAGGATCGAATGGCTCCGCTCCATCCCGTTCAGGCGAAACGGCGGCCGCGCCACTTGCGCAGCGCGCTACCGGCAACGCGGCGCTCGCGCGCCGCATCTGAGCGGCCGCTCGCATCATGACCACCCTGCATTTCGTCGAGCGGCTGCGCGAGCTCGTCGGTGGCGTCGACGTCGTGCTGAGCGACATCTGGGGCGTGGTCCACAACGGGCTCGAATCCTTTCCCGAGGCCTGCGAAGCGCTGCACACCTTTCGTAGCCAGGGCGGCACGGTGATCCTGATCACCAACGCGCCGCGGCCTGCGGATTCGGTACAGCGCCAGCTGCGCAAGCTCGGCGTGGCCGACGAGACCTACGACGCCATCGTCTCCTCGGGCGATCTGACCCGGCTCTACGTCGCCGACCATCCAGGCCGCAAGATGTTCTGGCTGGGACCGGAGCGCGACAACTCGATCTATCGCGGGCTCGACGCGGCGCTGGCCCCCCTGGAGGAGGCCGACTACATCGTCTGCACCGGGCTCTATGACGACGAGACCGAAACCGCGGAAGACTATCGCGGCATGATGCTGCAGGCCCGCGAACGCAAGCTGACGCTGGTCTGTGCCAATCCCGACATCGTGGTCGAGCGCGGCGACCGGCTGATCTATTGCGCGGGCGCCATTGCCGAACTCTACCGCGAACTCGGCGGCGAGGTGATCTTCTACGGCAAGCCGCACCGGCCGATCTACGAGCGCGCCATGACGCTCGCCGGCGAGCGCCACGGGCATCCGATCGACCGAAGCAAGGTGCTGGCGATCGGCGATTCCGTCCGCACCGACCTGACTGGCGCGCGCGATTTCGGCATCGACTGCCTGTTCGTCACCCGCGGCATCCATTCCGAGGAGTTCGAGGGCCTCGACCAGCTCGATCCGGCGTCGGTGACGGAACTGTTCGGCCATCCGCCAAAGGCCCTGATGCGCGAACTGCGCTGGTAAAGCACTCGTGCCCCGGACGCAGCGCGCCATGAAACGGTGCGCCGCAGAGCCGGGGCCTGTCTCTGAAATGATAGCGAATGGGTCCGGCTCTGCGTCCGGGACACGAAAGAGCGTTACGCGTTCGCCATGTCCGGGAAGACCGCCTCGATCTTGGTCTTCAGCGTCGCTGCGTTGAACGGCTTGACGATGTAGTTGTTCACCCCCGCCTTCTTGGCCGCGATCACGTTCTCGGTCTTGGATTCCGCCGTGATCATGATGAAGGGCGTGGTGGCGAGATTGGGATCGGCCCGCACTTCGCGCAAGAGGTCGTAGCCGGTCATCGGCTCCATGTTCCAGTCGGAGATCACGAGCCCGTATTTCTTGCCGCGCATCTTGTTGAGCGCCGCAGAGCCGTCGCTCGCATCGTCGATGTTCTCGAAGCCAAGCTGCTTCAGCAGATTCCTGATGATACGGATCATGGTGCTGTAGTCATCAACCACCAGAACCGGCATCGACAAATCAACCGCCATCTCGACTCCCCCAACGCAACCTAGGACCATCAACGAACCGAACCTGCCGGGCCGGAAGCCCCGCGGTTCCAGGTGCAACGACTAGCACCAAGGCGTTAAACAGCGCGTTAACTGGCCGCGGCGGAGGAACACGCAAATCCCGGAATGGGACCGGATTCCTGCGCTTGACTTCATCCGGCCGGTCGCGTCACGGTCCGCGCGCGTCCCGCCCTGCCCGAGAATTTTCCCTGATGGCCCCGTCCTTTACCGTCATTCGCGACTCCACGCCGGCCTCGGCGATCCCGAGGGGGGCGGTGGTCGCCATGGGCAATTTCGACGGCGTCCATCTCGGCCACCAGGCGGTGATCGAGGCCGCCATGAAGATGGGACGAGCCCACGGCCGCCCTGCGCTGGCCCTGACCTTCGAACCGCATCCGCGGCGGTTTTTCAGCCCCAACACGCCGCAGTTCCGCCTGACCGACGAGCGCGCCAAGCTGCGGCGCCTCGCCGGAACCGGACTTGCCGGCGCCGTCGTCATGACCTTCGACAAGGCCCGCGCCGGGACCTCGGCGCAGGATTTCATTCACCATGACCTGATCGGACGGCTGGGCGTGAGCGGAATCGCCGTCGGCTACGACTTCCATTTCGGCAAGGGGCGGGTCGGCTCGCCCAGCCTGCTCGTCAACGAGGCGCCACGGCTCGGCATCGAGGTGGACGTGCAGCCGCATGTCGACATCGACGAGCGGCCGGTCTCCTCCAGCGCTATCCGCATCGCGCTCGCCGAGGGGCAACTCGATGAGGCCACCGCCATGCTGGGGGCGCCCTGGTTCGTGACCGGCGAGGTCATCCACGGCGAGAAGCGCGGGCGCGACCTCGGTTTTCCCACCGCCAATATCCGGCTCGATGCCAATTGCGGCCTCAAGCACGGTATCTATGCCGTGCGCGTCGGCCGCAGCGACCGGCGCCTGGATGGCGTTGCGAGCTTCGGCCGCCGTCCGACCTTCGACAACGGCGCGCCGCTCCTGGAAATCTTCCTGTTCGGCTTCAAGGGCGACCTCTACGGCGAGGAGCTGGACTGCGCCTTCATCGGCTTCATCCGCGAGGAGCTGAAATTCGACAGCATCGAGGCGCTGATCCGCCAGATGGATGCCGATTCCGCCCGCGCCCGGGCCATGCTGGCGGCGGCCCCGAACGCCTTCCCGAGGCTCGGGACGATCGGCTGAACCGCCCGGGGGCAGCCCTCTCCGGCCCTTTGCGATTTCCGGGGCCCCCTGCTATGGAGAGCCCATGTTTCCGCGGCGCATCATAGGGATTAGCGGCCCGGCTTCCGCCTGAGCTTTCCAAGCTCGGCGCAAGACCGGGATTTCCGCGTTTCCGCCCGCGATCCTCAATCGCATTTGCTCCGCGCCCCTCCGAACCAGATCGTTCATGTCCGAAAAACCGCAAAAGTCCGACGCCAACGACTATTCGAAAACCCTGTTCCTGCCGCAGACGGAATTCCCGATGCGCGCCGGCCTGCCGCAGCGCGAGCCCGACCTGCTCAAGCGCTGGAACGAGATCGGCCTCTACGAGAAGCTACGCGAGCGCGCGCGCGGCCGTCCCAAATTCATCTTGCATGACGGCCCGCCCTACGCCAACGGCAACATCCATATCGGCACGGCGCTGAACAAGATCCTCAAGGATCTCGTCACCAAGAGCCAGCAGATGCTGGGCTTCGATTCCAACTACGTGCCGGGCTGGGACTGCCACGGCCTGCCGATCGAGTGGAAGGTCGAGGAGGAGCACTACCGCAAGAAGGGCAAACAGAAGCCCGACTTCCGCGACAGTGCCGCGATGGTCGCCTTCCGCACGGAGTGCCGCGCCTATGCGACGCACTGGCTCAACGTGCAGCGCGAGGAGTTCAAGCGCCTGGGCGTGATCGGCGACTGGGCGCATCCCTACGCCACCATGAGCTATCCGGCCGAGGCCCAGATCGCGCGCGAATTGATGAAGTTCGCCGCCAACGGCACGCTCTATCGCGGCTCCAAGCCGGTGATGTGGAGCGTGGTCGAGAAGACCGCGCTGGCGGAAGCCGAGGTCGAATACGAGGACTACACCTCCGATACGGTGTGGGTGAAGTTTCCGGTCACCTCGCCCGCGCATGGCGCGCTCGCCAATGCCGGCGTGGTGATCTGGACCACCACGCCCTGGACGCTACCCGGCAACCGCGCCATCTCGTTCTCGCCGAAGATCGCCTACGGTCTCTACGAGGTCACCGATGCGCCGGCCGACAACTGGGCGAAGACCGGCGATCTCCTGATCCTCGCCGACGCGCTGGCCGAGAGCGTGTTCAAGCAGGCCCGCGTCACCGCCTACAAGAAGGTCCGCGACATCCCGGCCGACACGCTGGATGCGGTGGAATGCGCCCATCCGCTGAAGGGCCTTGCCGGCGGCTACGATTTCATCGTGCCGCTGCTGCCGGGCGATCACGTCACCGACGACACCGGCACCGGCTTCGTGCACACCGCGCCGAGCCACGGCCGCGAGGACTTCGACGTCTGGACGGCGAACACGCGCGACCTCGGCGCGCGCGGCATCCCGACTGCGATCCCCTACACCGTCGACGAGAACGGCGCCTTCACCGATCACGCCCCGGGCTTCACCGGAAAGCGCGTCATCAACGACAAGGGCGAGAAGGGCGACGCCAACGAGACCGTGATCAAGGCGCTGGTCGATGCCGGCAAGCTGCTGGCACGCGGCCGGCTCAAGCATCAGTACCCGCATTCCTGGCGCTCCAAGAAGCCGGTGATCTTCCGCAACACGCCGCAATGGTTCATCGCGATGGACAAGGACATTGCGGCGAACGGCCAGACGAAGAACGGCGACACGCTGCGCGCCCGCGCACTGCACGCGATTTCGGTGACGCAGTGGGTGCCGCCCTCGGGCCAGAACCGCATCAACGGCATGATCGAGGCGCGGCCCGACTGGGTGATCTCGCGCCAGCGCGCCTGGGGCGTGCCGATCGCCGTGTTCGTGCGCGAGACCGGCGACGGCTCCGCCGAGATTTTGCAGGACGAGGCCGTCAACGAGCGCATCGGCGACGCCTTCGAGAAGGAGGGCGCCGACGCCTGGTATCGTGACGGCGCGCGCGAGCGCTTCCTCGGCTCCCGCGCCAAGGAGGACTGGAAGAAGGTCGACGACATCCTCGACGTCTGGTTCGATTCCGGCTCGACGCACGCGTTCGTGCTGGAGGACCCCGTGCACTTCCCGGGACTGTCGGGCATCCAGCGCAAGGTCGACGGCGGCACCGACACGGTGATGTATCTGGAGGGTTCCGACCAGCATCGCGGCTGGTTCCATTCCTCGCTGCTGGAGAGCTGCGGCACGCGGGGACGCGCGCCCTACGACATCGTGCTGACCCACGGCTTCACCCAGGCCGAGGACGGCCGCAAGATGTCCAAGTCGCTCGGCAACACCATCGAGCCGCAGGCCGTCATCAAGGAGTCCGGCGCCGATATCCTCAGACTCTGGGTCGCATCCTGCGACTACACCGACGATCAGCGCATCGGCCCGGAGATCCTGAAGAACACGGTCGAGACCTATCGCAAGCTCCGCAACACCATCCGCTGGATGCTCGGCACGCTGCATCACTTCAAGGCGAACGAGAAGGTCGCCCATGGCGACATGCCCGAGCTCGAGCGTTACATGCTGCACGAGCTCGCGAGCCGCGCGGCTGTCGTCCGCAAGGCCTATGCCGAGTTCGACTACAAGACCGTGGTCGCCACGCTCTCGGCGTTCATGAACAGCGAATTGTCGGCATTCTACTTCGACATCCGCAAGGACACGCTGTATTGCGACCCGCCCTCGTCCGTGACGCGCAAGGCGGCGCTGACCGCGATCGACGTCATCTGCGACGCGATCCTGAAATGGCTGGCGCCGATCCTGAGCTTCACCGCGGAGGAGGCGTGGCGGATGTACCGGCCCGACGCCGAGCCGTCCGTGCATCTCACGCTGTTTCCCGACGATCTCGAAAAGTACCGCCGCGACGCGCTGGCTGCGAAATGGGTCGTCATCCGCGACGTGCGCCGCGTCGTCACCGGCGCGCTCGAGCTCGACCGCGCCGCCAAGAGGATCGGCTCCTCGCTCGAGGCATCGCCGATCGTCTTCGTGTCGGAGCGCGACACGATGGCGACGCTGTTCGACGTCGACCTCGCCGAGATCTGCATCACCTCGAACTACGAGGTGCGCGAGGGCGAAGCGCCTGCGAACGCCTTCCGCCTGAGCGACGTCTCCGGCGTCGCCGTCGTGGTCGAGAAGGCGGTCGGCACCAAATGCGCCCGCTCCTGGAAGATCCTGCCGACGGTCGGTGAAGATCCCGATTATCCCGACGTCACCCCGCGCGATGCCAGGGCGCTGCGCGAGTGGAAGGCGCTGGGAGTGGGCGTCTGAGATGGCGGCGCCGTGACCCCCCTCCGCGCCGGCATCATCGCGGCCGTGGGCACGCTCGCCCTCGACCAGGCCTCGAAAACCTGGCTGCTGCATGTCTTCGATATCGCCCATCGTGGCGCGGTGAAGGTGACGCCGTTCTTCGACCTGGTGCTGGCCTGGAATATCGGGATCAGCTTCGGCTGGCTGCAAAATGACAGCCAGGCCGCCCAGATCGCCCTGATGGCGGTCAAGGCCATTGCCGTGGTCGCGCTTGCAGTCTGGATGGTGCGCTCGGGGACGCGGCTGGCGACGGTGGCACTGGGGCTGATCATCGGCGGCGCCATCGGTAACGGGATCGACAGGCTGGTCTACGGCGCGGTGGTCGATTTCGCGCTGTTTCACGTCGAAATCGGCGGAAACGCCTACAATTGGTACGTGTTTAACCTCGCCGACGTGGCGATCGTTGCTGGGGTGGCGGCCCTGTTGTATGATTCCCTGCTAGGGGCACCCGCCGCAAAAGCGCCCTGATCCCGGCCGATACGGGCCCGGACGGGGGAACGTCGCTTGCGTGGGGCCGGCCGCGCCATGCGCGGCGATCTGCCATAGACGGAATAGGTACAGTGATGCGCAGCTCCGAGACCGGCGGTTCGATCCTTCGAGACCCCAAGCAGGGGATCTTCGGTGCGCTCAAGTTTGCTGCCGTCGCGCTGGGTATTGGCCTCGTGATGTCGGCGGGTGTTGCCCGCGCCGGTGACGACGACGAAGACGAGATGACCTTCGAGGAGAAGATCATCGACAATCTGATGTCTGGTCTCGGCGCCAAGAGCATGGAACGCCCCGGCGTGGAATACCGCGAGCGTTCGCCGCTGGTGGTGCCGCCGAAGCTCGACCTGCCGCCGCCCGCATCGGCTGCGGACGCCAATGCGCCGAACTGGCCCAAGGATCCGGACGTGAAGCGCCGCAAGGAGGCCATCGCCGCGAGGAAGAAAGCCAAGCCGTCTCCCGAGGAGGCCGCCCGGCCGCTGACCCCGAGCGAGCTCAACGTCGGCAGGACGGCCGCGCCCGCGCGCACCAGCGACGACCCGATCCAGCCGGGCGTCAGCGGCAACCCGTCGCTCAGCCCGACCCAGCTCGGCTACAATGGCGGCCTGTGGGGGATGTTCAAGGGCAATTCGTCGGAAGAGAAGAAGTTCACCAGCGAGCCGCCGCGAGAGTCGCTGGTCGAGCCGCCTGCGGGATATCAGACGCCGTCGCCGAACTACGCCTATGGCACCGGACCGGACATGTCGCGGCGGACCTACTACGACATCATGTCCGGCAAGGAGAAGACGCAATAGCGCTTCTGCCCGCCGCGATCGTCTTCACGCGCGGATCTTTCGCATCCGGCAGAACCATGCCGGACGCGGTCCGACACCGTTTTGGTGTCGAGAACGTTCTCTGCTTCGTGACGCAACGCATCAGCCGCATGCTGTACCATGTCGTGCTTTCGACCCGGATGAGCGGTTCCGGGCTTTCACAAGGATCATGATGTCCTCATACCGATCGGCTGCCTGCCTCCTTGCCGCGCTCGTCTCGATCCCGATGTTTTCGGCCAGCGGCGCCCTCGCCCAGACCACCGTCACCTCGCCGCCACCAACCAGCTTCACGCTGGGCAATGGCTTGCAAGTGGTGGTGATCCCGGACCACCGCACACCCGTGGTCACCGAGATGATCTGGTACAAGGTCGGCTCGGCCGACGAGACGCCCGGCAAGTCCGGCCTCGCCCATTTCCTCGAGCACCTGATGTTCAAGGGCACGGCGAAGCATCCGGCCGGCGAGTTCTCCCAGACCGTGCTGCGCGTCGGCGGCAACGAGAACGCCTTCACCTCGGTCGACTATACCGGCTACTTCCAGCGCGTGCCGCGCGAGCAGCTCGCGACCATGATGGAATTCGAGGCCGATCGCATGACCGGCCTCGTGCTGAAGGACGAGAACGTGCTGCCGGAGCGCGACGTCGTGCTCGAGGAGTTCAACATGCGGGTTGCCAACAATCCGGATGCGCGCCTCAACGAGCAGATCATGGCCGCGCTCTATCTCAACCATCCCTATGGCCGGCCGGTGATCGGCTGGCACCAGGAGATCGAGAAGCTCGACCGCGAGGATGCGCTGGCGTTCTACCGCCGCTTCTATGCACCGAACAACGCGATCCT
This sequence comes from Bradyrhizobium sp., assembly GCF_028868675.1. GTDB lineage: Bacteria > Pseudomonadota > Alphaproteobacteria > Rhizobiales > Xanthobacteraceae > Bradyrhizobium. Next base: position 30,437 of record NZ_JAGWUA010000011.1, on the reverse strand, counting down.
GGTGATCGCGGGCGACGTCGAGGCCGCCGACATCCGTCCGCTGGTCGAGCGCAATTTCGGTGCGATCCCGACCCAGCCGGCGATCCCGGCGCGGCGTGTCCGGCCGCAAGAGCCGACGCCGGCGGCCCCGCGGACCGTCACGCTGTCCGATCCGCGCGTCGAGCAGCCCAACGTGCGACGCTCCTATCTGGTGCCCTCGGCGACCACCGCGGCCAGCGGCGAGAGCGCGGCGCTCGACGTGCTCGCGCAGCTGATGGGCAGCGGCAGCAACTCCTATCTCTATCGCGCGCTCGTCGTCGACCGGCCGCTCGCGGTCGCGGCCAGCGCCAGCTATTCGAGCACCTCGCTCGATCCGACCCAGTTCACGATCTCGGCCTCGCCGAAGCCCGGCGTCGAGTTCGCCGAGGTCGAGCAGGTCGTCGACGGCGTGATCGCCTCCATCGAGCGGGATCCGATCCGCGCCGAGGACCTGGAGCGGGTCAAGACCCAGCTGATCGCCGAAGCGATCTACGCCCAGGACAACCAGGCGGTGCTGGCGCGCTGGTACGGCGGCGCGCTGACCACCGGGCTCTCCATCGAGGACATCCGGAGCTGGCCGGACCGCATCCGCGCGGTCACTGCCGAGCAGGTCCGCGCCGTTGCGCAGAAGTGGCTCGACAAGAGGCGATCGGTCACCGGCTATCTCATCAAGGACACCACCGCGGCCAAGCGCGAGGAGAAGCGTTCGTGACCTATTTCTTCCCCCGCGCGCGAGGCCTCGCGCTGTCCCTTGCCGCCTGCGCGGCGCTGTCGCTGTCGGCGGTCTCGCCGTCGCAGGCCGCGGCCAGGATCCAGCACCTGATCTCGCCCGGCGGCATCGAAGCCTGGTTCGTGCAGGATGCGACCGTGCCGCTGATCGCGATGGAGTACTCCTTTGCCGGCGGCTCGGCGCAGGATCCCGCCGGCAAACCCGGCGTCGCCAACCTCGTTGCCGACCTGCTCGACGAAGGCTCCGGCGACCTCGATTCCAAGAGCTTCCACGAGCGGCTCGACCGCCGCGCCATCGAGCTCTCCTTCAGCGCCAGTCGCGACACCTTCCGCGGCAGCCTGCGCATGCTCCGCGACAACAAGGACGAGGCCTTCGACCTCCTGCGCATGGCGCTGACGGCGCCGCGTTTCGACACCGTCGACGTCGAACGCATCCGCTCGCAGGTCATCTCCGGCCTGCGTCGCGACTCGACCAATCCGACCTCGCTCGCCAGCCGCAAGTTCCTCGAAGTCGCCTTCGGCGATCACCCCTACGGGCGCCAGACCAGCGGCTCGCTCGAGAGCGTCCCGACCATCACGGTCGCCGACCTCAGGGAGTATGCCGGGCGCGTGCTCGCCAGGGACGGCTTGAAGATCGCGGTCGTCGGCGACGTCGATCCGGCGACGCTCGGCAAGCTCCTCGACCAGACTTTTGGCAGCCTGCCCGCCAAGGCGAGCCTTATGCCGGTTGCCGACGTCGCGGCGGCAAAACCGCCGCAGCGCGCCTTCGTGCCGCTCGACGTGCCGCAGACCGTCATCAACTTCGGCGGTCCGGGCGTGAAGCGCAGCGATCCGAACTTCATGGCCGCCTACATCGTCAACCACATCCTGGGCGGCGGCGGCCTGTCGTCGCGGCTCTATCGCGAGGTGCGCGAGAAGCGGGGGCTCGCCTATTCCGTGTTCGAGTCGCTGCTGTGGATGGATCACTCGGCGGTGTTCATCGGCAGTACCGGTACGCGCGCCGATCGCGCTGGCGACACCATCGACGCCGTCGAGAAGGAAATCCGCCGCATCGCCGAGGAAGGCCCGACCCAGAAGGAGCTCGACGAGGCCAAGTCCTACCTCAAGGGCTCGCAGATGCTGGCGCTCGACACCTCCTCCAAGCTCGCGCAGGCGCTCTTGCAATACCAGCAGGACAAGCTGCCGATCGACTACATCGAGAAGCGCAACGCCATCGTCGATGCCGTGACGCTCGACGACGCCAAACAGGCCGCCAGGCGGCTGTGGGGCGAGGGCCTGCTCACCGTCGTCGTCGGCCGTGCGCCGCAGGCCGCGGCGCAGCCGGCCGCCGCACCGGCGCCGAAGTCGAATTGAAACGCAGTATGTCGTCATGGCCGGGCTTGTCCCGGCCACCCACGTCTTTCATGATATGGCGCTGAATGTGGATGCCCGGCAAAGCGCCGGGACGATGAAGCTGGTGCCATCATGCTGCGGATATCCCGCGATCTCGCCATCGACGAGGACGACATCGAGATCGGCTTCGTCCGCGCCTCAGGGCCCGGCGGGCAGAACGTCAACAAGGTCGCGACCTCGGCGCAACTGCGCTTCGACACGCGCAAGCTGACCTTGCCGGAGGACGCGAGCTTGCGGCTGGCGCGGCTGGCCGGCCAGCGCATGACCAAGGACGGCGTGATCGTGATCCAGGCGCAGCGCTTCCGCACCCAGGAGCGCAACCGCCAGGACGCCATCGACCGCCTGGTCGAGATGCTGCGCGAGGCCATGGTGCGGCCGACGCCGCGGCGCGCCACCCGGCCGACCTTCGCCTCCAAGCAGCGCCGGCTCGAAGGCAAGAAGCGCCGCAGCGACATCAAGGCGCGGCGAGGCCGCGGCTTCGACGACTGACGGTCGGCTCCGGCGCCTGCAGGATCCCCTCCCGCATGTGGGCAAGTTCGGTCTTTCCCATGCAATTGCCCGGCCGAGGGACTAGATTGCGACCCATGCCCGTCCGCCAGCTTCCAGAGCAAGTCGTCAACCGCATCGCCGCCGGCGAGGTGGTGGAGCGGCCCGCGAGCGTGGTCAAGGAGCTCGTGGAGAACGCGATCGACGCCGGCGCGAGCCGGATCGACGTGTTCACCGACGGCGGCGGGCGGCGGCGCATCGGCATCACGGACGACGGCAGCGGCATGACGGCAACCGACCTTGCGCTCGCGGTCGAACGCCATGCCACCTCCAAGCTCGATCACGAGGACCTGCTGCAGATCCGCACGCTCGGCTTCCGCGGCGAGGCGCTGCCCTCGATCGGCGCGGTGGCGAAGCTTTCCATCACCACGCGCCACGCGAGCGAACCGCACGCCTGGGCGCTCTCGGTCGAGGGCGGCGATAAGTCCGGGATCATGCCGGCGGCGCTGGCGCACGGCACCCGCGTCGAGGTCAACGACCTCTTCTACGCAACGCCGGCGCGGCTGAAATTCCTCAAGACCGACCGCACCGAGGCGGAGGCGATCCGCGAGGTGGTGCGGCGGCTCGCGATGGCGCGGCCCGACATCGCCTTCACGCTCGCCGGCGAGGAGCGCGCACCGGTGACCTGGGCTGCGGCGCTGCCCGGTGCGGCCGGCCGGCTGACGCGGCTCGGCGACGTCCTGGGTGCGGAGTTTCGCAGCCATGCCGTCGAGGTCCATGCCGAACGCGACGGCGTCGTGGTGGCGGGCTATGCCGCCGCGCCCGCGCTGACGCGGGCCAACGCGCTCGGGCAGTATCTGTTCGTCAACGGCCGCCCGGTGCGCGACAAGCTGATCCTGGGCGCGGTGCGCGCGGCCTATGCCGACTACCTGCCGCGCGACCGCCATCCGGTGGTGGCGCTGTTCGTCACGCTCGACCCGCGCGAGGTCGACGCCAACGTGCATCCGGCCAAGACCGAGGTGCGATTCCGCAACGCCGGGCTCGTGCGCGCGCTGATCGTGCACGGCCTGAAGGAGGCGCTGGCGCGCGAGGGCCGGCGCACCGCCGCCAACAGCGCGGGCCATGCGATCTCCTCGTTCCGCCCCGGCTTCGCGCCGCGACCGGGAGACTGGGACTGGCGCCGTTCGCCGGCGCTCCCCGTGACGCCGCTGCCGAGCTTCGAGGGCGCTGCCGCGCCCGCATTCGCCGAGCGGACGCAAGCCGCATTCGATGTCGGCACGCCCGCCGCCGACATTCGCGCCGAGATGCAAGCCGCAGCCGACCTGCTCGATCGTCCGCTCGGGGCGGCGCGCACGCAGATCCACGAGACCTACATCGTCTCGCAGACCCGCGACGGCCTGATCATCGTCGACCAGCACGCGGCGCACGAGCGCATCGTCTACGAGCGACTGAAGGCGTCGCTGGCGAAGAACGGCGTGCAGCGGCAGATCCTGCTGATCCCCGAGATCGTCGAGATGGACGAGGCGGCCGTGGAGCGGCTGCTGGCGCGCGCCGACGAGCTCGCCGGCTTCGGGCTTGCGATCGAATCCTTCGGCCCGGGCGCGGTCGCCGTGCGCGAGACGCCCTCCCTGCTCGGCAAGACCGACGCCGGCGGCCTGCTGCGCGATCTCGCCGAGCACATGGCCGAATGGGACGAGGCGCTGCCGCTGGAGCGCCGGCTGATGCATGTCGCCGCCACCATGGCCTGCCACGGCTCGGTGCGCGCGGGGCGCAGGTTGAGGCCCGAGGAGATGAACGCGCTGCTGCGCGAGATGGAGGAGACGCCGAACTCCGGCCAGTGCAACCACGGCCGGCCGACCTATGTGGAATTGAAGCTCGCCGACGTCGAGAAGCTGTTCGGGCGACGGTGATTTTGCGGGGTGGATGAGCCACCTCGAATCAAAAACCGCGGTTCAACCCCATGCACAGTGAACGGCCGGCGTCGCCGATATGCCATGTGAGCGTCGCGAAGCCGTTGGTCCGCCGGAGTAATTCGGCGCGATGGCGCATCGTGCCGGCGTGCGGCCGCCGCTACGCGGACGGGCGCTTCAAAAACACGAATTCGGTGTCGTCGTAGGCGCGCCGCTCCAGTTCCTCGAAGCCATCGGGCGCGGCAAACTGCGCGGCCTTCGCCTCCTCGACCACCAGCAGCGCGCCCGGCGTGAGCCAGCCGCCGTCGCGCAAGGACGCGAGCGCCTTTTCCGCAAAACCCTTGCCGTAGGGCGGATCGAGAAACACCAGCGAGAACGGCTCGACCGGATGCGCCGGCCCGAGATCGGTGGCGTCGCGGCGATAGACTTTCGTCACGCCGCCGAGGCCCAGCGCCTCGACATTGTTGCGCAACAGCGCCCGCGCCTCGGCGCCATTGTCGACGAACAGCGTGAACGCCGCGCCGCGCGACACCGCCTCGATCCCGAGCGCGCCGGTGCCGGCGAAGAGATCGAGCACGCGCGCGCCCGCGATCGGATCGCCATAGGCATGGGTCAGGATGTTGAACACGGATTCGCGCAGCCGATCCGCGGTCGGGCGGATGTCGCGCGAGGACGGCGAGGCGAGATTGCGGCCCCTCAATCGTCCGCCGACGACACGCAAACCTCAGTCCTCCCGCGGCTTCAGATCGCGCTTGCCGTGATAGCCGCGCTTGGGACGGCGCGGCGGGCCGTAGTCGGCGGCTTCCATCTCGTTGCGCTCGCGCGCTTCCTCGCTGCCGGTGCGCTGCACCAGCACGCGGCGGCCCTTGCGGTCGTTGATCAGCGCGCTCTTGCCGGCGGGCTTGAACGGCTTCTTCTCGCGCGGCGCGCCGCCCTCATCCCGCGGCTCTGACTTCGCCGGCACGTCGAATTCCGCACCGGCCTGCGCGATCAGCTTGTCGCCGAGCTGCTCGCGCAGCACGCGCGAGCGGATCTCCTCGACCTGGCCTTCGGCGAGCTCGCCGAGTTGGAACGGTCCATAGGACACCCGGATCAGCCGGTTCACCTCCAGCCCGAGATGGCCGAGCACGTTGCGCACCTCGCGGTTCTTGCCTTCGCGGATTGCGACCACCAGCCAGACATTGGCGCCCTGGTCGCGTTCCAGCGTCGCCTCGATCGGACCGTATTTGACGCCGTCGACCTCGACGCCGTTCGCAAGCTGGTCGAGTTGCGCCTGCGTGATCTCGCCATGGGCGCGGACGCGATAGCGGCGCAGCCAGCCGGTGTCGGGCAATTCCAGTATGCGCGCGAGCCCGCCGTCATTGGTGAGCAGCAACAGCCCTTCCGTGTTGAAGTCGAGCCGGCCCACGCTGATCAGCCGCGGCAGGCCCTCGGGAAGATTGTCGAACACCGTCGGCCGCCCCTCGGGGTCGTCATGCGTCGTCATCAGGCCGCGCGGCTTGTGGTAGAGGAACAGCCGCGTGCGCTCGCGCGGCGGCAACGGCTTGCCATCGACCGCGACGACGTCGTTGCGGGTGACGTCGAGCGCCGGCGAATTGATCACGCGGCCGTTCACGGTGACGCGGCCCTGCGTCACGATCTCCTCGGCGTCGCGGCGCGAGGCGATCCCCGCTCGCGCCAGCACCTTTGCGATCCGCTCGCCGGCCTTCTTCGGCTTCGGTTCCTCGCGCGGCGGCCGCCGGTCGAAATCGCGCTCGCGCTCGCGATAGGCGCCGCGGCCGCCAAAGGCCGGGCGTTTGGCAAAAACCTTGCTGTCGTCCTCGTTGTCGCGGCGCGGCCGATCGGAGAAGCGCCTCTCGCTGCGCGGATGCTCCTGCCAATCGGCACGGCCTTCCGGCCGCTGGCGCGGGCGATCGAATTTTTGGCGGTCACCGCGGTATTCGCCAGCTCCGCCTTCGCGATCACGCCGGGGACGATCGAATTTCGGACGATCCTCGCGCGGGCGGTCGAATTTCGGCCGCTCGCGGAATGGACGGTCGCCTGATCCGCGCTCCTCGCGGGAACGGGAGAAACGCGGGCGCTCGTCGCCGCCGCGATCATCGCGTGGCCGTGCATCGCGCTTCTGCCACGGCTTCTGATCGCCGCGATCGCGGCCGCCGAAATCGTCGTCCCGACGGGGCCGGCGCTCGCCAAAATCCTTACGTGGCGGACGATCACCAAAATCCCTGCGCGGCGGGCGATCTCCCCGGTCGCGCTCGCGATCCCCGCCGCGCGAAAATTTCCTGCCGTCGCCGAACTTGCGTTCCGCCCGCTCGCCACGCGGCTTGAAGGAGCGCTTCTCGCCGTCGCGCGAGGAACGATCGGCAAACGGCCGGTCGCCGCGCGGGCGGTCGTCGCGATTGAACCGCGGCTTGTCGCCGTAGTCTCGGCGCGGCTTGTCATTGTCGTCGCGGCTGCGGAACGGCCGTCCCTCGCGCTTGCCGGCGAACGGGCGCTTGTCGCCGTCGTCCTTGCCGCCAAAACCCCGCTTGGCGAACTTCTTCTCGGGCCCGCGCGGCTTGCCGGAACGGCCCTGGCGAGGCGCCCGGTCATCCCGACCGCGCCGGGAATCGTTGTCTTCGTCTCTATTGCGGGGCATGAAAGGTCTCGCTGAAGGTACTCAAAGGGCGTTCCTGCGCGCTCGTCCGTCGAGCCGCATCTTTCGCAAAGCCGGAAGCCACTTTTGCTGAAGGCGCAGCTACTAGCAGGTTTCTCGCGATGATACGAGCCAAGACTGCCCCGTCTTTCATGGATTTGGCGCTCAAAACGGCCGAAAATGCCGGAAAATCGGGTGAAGTCCCCATCGGATGCGTCGTCGTCAGGGATTACGAGGTCATCGCCACTGCCGCCAACCGGACGCTGACCGACCACGACCCCACGGCGCATGCCGAGATCGTGGCGCTGCGGGAGGCCGCCAGGAAGATCGGCAGCGAGCGCCTGGTGGATTGCGATCTCTATGTGACGCTGGAGCCCTGCACCATGTGCGCGGGCGCGATCTCCTTTGCAAGGGTGAGGCGGCTCTATTACGGCGCCGCCGACCCGAAGGGCGGCGCGGTGGAATCAGGCGTGCGCTTCTTTGCCTCGCCGACCTGCCATCACGTCCCGGAAGTCTATTCCGCGGTCGGCGAGAGCGAAGCGGCGCGGCTGCTGCGCGAGTTTTTTCGCGAACGGAGGTAATTGCATCCGCCGTCATTGCGAGCGAAGCGAACCAATCCAGACTGTCTCCGCAGAAGGATTCTGGATTGCTTCGTCGCTGCGCTCCTCGCAATGACGCGTTGGCGCTTCACGCCGCGAAAAACTCCCGCAGCGCTTTCGCCGTGACGTCCGGATTCTCTTCCGTCAGGAAATGCCCGGAATCGACAGGCCTGCCCGTCACGTTCGTCGCCCATTGCCTCCAAGTGTCGAGCGGGGTTGCCGCGGCGCTGGCGATGCCGGCATCGCCCCACAGGGCCAGCATCGGGATCGTGATCTTCTTGCCGGCCGCAACATCGGCCTTGTCGAGTTCGTAATCGAAATAGGCGCCGGCGCGATAGTCCTCGCACATCGCGTGGATGCGGGCGGGATCGCGAAATGGCGCGAGGTAATGTTCGAGCGCGCGCTCGTCGATGGCGTCGAGCGTCTTCGACTTGGTCTGGCTCGCCATCTTGAAGCGCAGGAAGAATTCGCCATTGGCGGAGATCAGCGTCTCCGGCAGCGGAGCGGGCTGCGCCAGAAACGTCCAGTGATAGATCTTCAGCGCGTAGGCGCGGTTCATCCGCTCCCAGTAATCGTAGGTCGGCAGAATATCCAGCACGGCAAGCCGCGACAGCCGGCCGGGATGGTCGAGCGCCAGGCGATAGGACACGCGGCCGCCGCGGTCGTGGCCGGCGAGCGCGAAATGCACGTGGCCGAGCCGCTCCATCGCCTCCACCATGGTCTTCGCCATCGCGCGCTTGCTGTAGGGCGCATGCTGCGCATCGCTCTCGGGCATGTCGGACCAGCCATAGCCCGGCAGGTCGGCGACGATCAGCGTGAAGCGGTCGGAAAGCTGCGGCGCGACGCGATGCCACATCACATGCGTCTCGGAGAAGCCGTGCAGGAGAAGCAGCGGCGGTCCCTTGCCGCCGACACGGGCGAAGATGCGGCCCGCGGAGGTGTCGATCCATTCTGAGGCGAAGCCGGGGAAGAGGTCGGCAAGGTCGGACATGACACCCTCCAAAACGCCGCAGGCGGCTATCGGTTCGCCTTCTCCGCCTCCACCGCCTGCCAGCCGATGTCGCGGCGGCAAAAGCCGTCGGGCCAGCGGATGCGGTCGACGGCCTGATAGGCGCGCGCCTGCGCCTCCGTCACGGTCCTGCCGAGCGCGCAGACGTTGAGCACGCGCCCGCCGTTGGCGAGGATGGCGCCGTCCTTGGCGATCGTGCCGGCATGGAAAATCTCGGCGCCCTCGACCCTGGCAGCCTCATCGAGCCCCTCGATACGGGTGCCCTTCCGGTAGTCGCCGGGATAGCCCTTGGCCGCCATCACCACGGTGATCGCGCAGTCCGGGTACCAACGCAGGTCGAAATTCCGGAGCTGCCCGTCGCAGGCCGCGAGCAGCGCCGGCACGATGTCGCTCATCATGCGCAGCATCAGCACCTGGCACTCGGGATCACCGAAGCGGACGTTGAACTCGAACAGTTTCGGACCCTGCGTCGTCAGCATGATGCCGGCATAGAGTACGCCGCGGAACGGCGTGCCGCGGCTCTTCATGCCGGCGACCGTCGGCAGGATGATCCTGCTCATGATGGCGTCGTGGATCGCGGGCGTCACCAGCGGCGTCGGCGAATAGGCGCCCATGCCGCCGGTGTTCGGGCCGACGTCGTGGTCGAACACGCGCTTGTGGTCCTGGGCGGAGGCGAGCGGAATCGCGGTCTCGCCGTCGCACAGCGCGAAGAAGCTGATCTCGCGGCCGGGCAGGAATTCCTCGATCACGACCTCGGCGCCGGCCTCGCCGAAGGCGCCCTCGAACATCATGGCGATGGCGTCTTCGGCCTCCCGCAGCGACTTTGCGACCACGACGCCCTTGCCGGCGGCGAGCCCGTCGGCCTTGACCACGATCGGCGCGCCCCGGGTGTGGACATAGGCGAGCGCATCCTTCGCATTGGTGAAGCGCTTGTAGGAACCGGTGGGGATACCGAACTCGGTGCAGAGCGCCTTGGTGAAGCCCTTGGAGCTTTCGAGCTGGGCCGCCGCCCTGCTCGGCCCGAACGCCTTGATGCCGGCGGCGGCGAGATCGTCGACGATGCCGGCCGCAAGCGGCGTCTCCGGGCCGACCACCACGAGCTCGACCGCGTTCTGCTTGCAGAACGCGGTCACGGCTGAGTGGTCCGCGACGTCAAGCGCCACGCATTCGGCCTCGCGGGCGATGCCGGCGTTGCCGGGCGCACACCAGAATTTCGTCACCAGCGGGGACGCCGCGATCTTCCAGGCCAGGGCATGTTCGCGGCCGCCGGAACCGAGCAGGAGAATGTGCATATTTGGCCCAGATATTGTTGCCGCAACGCGGTGACGCGGTTTAGCATGCCGCCGGTCTACCGCAACGAGGCTGCTTGCCGGCCATGTGGATATATTGTTGCCCCTCCGGGCTTCGACCGGTAACCCTGCGCGAACAGCCCGAATCGAGCCGATATGCCGCCTGCGGAATCCCTGCTCAACGCGCCCGAATTCACCGTTTCCGAACTGTCGCTGTCGCTGAAGCGGACGGTCGAGGATGCCTATGGCCATGTCCGCGTCCGCGGCGAGATCTCCGGCTTCCGCGGCGCGCATTCCTCCGGGCATTGCTATTTCGCGCTCAAGGACGAGAGCGCCAAGATCGAGGCGGTGATCTGGAAGGGCGTGCACGGCCGGATGCGCTTCAAGCCGCAGGAAGGGCTCGAGGTCATCGCCACCGGCAAGCTCACCACCTATCCCGGCTCCTCGAAATACCAGATCGTGATCGAGGCGCTGGAGCCGGCCGGCATCGGCGCGCTGATGGCGCTGATGGAGGAGCGCAAGAGGAAGCTCGCCGCCGAAGGCCTGTTCGACGAGGCGCGCAAGCAGCTGCTGCCTTGGCTGCCTGAAGTGATCGGCGTCGTGACCTCGCCGACCGGCGCGGTGATCCGCGACATCCTGCACCGGCTCGAGGACCGCTTTCCCCGCCGCGTGCTGGTGTGGCCCGTGAAGGTGCAGGGCGAAGGCTCGGCCGAGCAGGTCGCGGCCGCGATCCGCGGCTTCAACGCGCTGCCGCAAGGCGGCAAGATTCCGCGGCCCGACGTCCTGATCGTGGCGCGCGGCGGCGGGTCGCTGGAGGATCTCTGGTCGTTCAACGAGGAGATCGTGGTGCGCGCCGCGGCCGAGAGCATGATCCCGCTGATCTCGGCGGTCGGCCACGAGACCGACGTCACGCTGATCGACTTCGCCGCCGACAAGCGCGCGCCGACCCCGACGGCGGCGGCCGAGATGGCGGTGCCGGTACGCAGCGAATTGTTCGTCGAGATCGCCGACCTCGCCCGCCGCAACCGCGCCTGCTGGCAGCGCGGCCAGGAGAGCCGGCGCAACGAATTGCGCGCCGCCGCGCGCGCGCTGCCGGCGGCCTCCGACCTGCTGGCGATCCCGCGGCAGCGGCTGGATTCGGCGGGCGCCGCACTGCCCCGCGCCCTCAGGACCAACACGCATGCGCATTACCGCCGCTTCGCCGCGGCGAGCGCGCGGCTGACGCTGCGGGTGCTGCACGGCCAGATCGCGCAATCCGATCACCGCCTGACGGTTTGCGGCGAGCGGCTCGGCCTTGCCGCGCGCACATTGCTGCGCCGCCGCCGCGACCGCTTCGCCGGGCTCGAAGTCCGGCTGCGCGCCTCGAGACTGTCCAACGCGGAGGCGCAGCGCAACGCGATCGCGCGGCAGCGCGAACGCACGCAGCGGCTTTCCGAGCGCGCCAGCCGCGCGCTGGCCACGCTCTTGCAGCGGCTCGATGCCCGCGTCGCCCACAGCGGGCAGCTGCTCGCAGCCTTGTCCTATCGCAGCGTGCTGGCGCGCGGCTTTGCGCTGGTGCGCGACGAGCAGGGCCATCCCCTGCATTCGGCCGATGCGGTCGGGCCCAGTGCGCGGCTCGAGATCGAGTTCGCCGACGGCCGCGTGGCAGCCACCGCCGACGCCGACCGCCCAGCGGCGCAGCCCACCCAGCCGAAGCCCGCATCGCGCGAGAGCAAGCCCGCGCCGAAGCGCGTGGCAAAGCCGGTCGACCAGGGCAGCCTGTTCTAGCGACCAGGTCGCGTCACGAACTCATCGTCCTAGAAACATCTCGTGTCCCGGAGCGCCGCTGCGCACCGCTGAAGACGCGCTGCGCTGCGTCCGGGGCACGAGATCGCATCCCCATGCGCGTCAGCGCGCCAGCCAATCGGCAACCTGCTTCTCCGAATCCGCGCGCGCCTGGGTGTCGGTGCCGACATGGCCGCGGTCCGGCGTGGCGGCGTCTGCGCTCGCGGCGGAGGCGTGCAGCGGCAGGTTGGGGCGGTCGAATTCGTGATAGGCACCGGGATAGATCACGATGCGGGCGAGCGCGCTGCGGCCATGCGCGCCGTCGACCATCTGCCGGCAGGCCGGCGGCGAGGAGACGTCGTCCCTGGCGCCGATCAAGAGCAGCGTCGGCACGCGCGCGCTCCAGCCGAGGCCGGCCGAAATGCGGCAGTCCGGATAGAACGCGACCGCCGCGCGAAAATCCGGTTCGGCATCGTGCGCGGCGAGTTGCGGGCGCACCGCCCAGAGCAGCGCGCTGGCGCCGTTGGCCCAGCCGATCAGGCTGATGCGGTTGCGCTCCACCCAGGGCTGCTTCAACAGCCAGCCGCGCGCGGCCATGATGTCGGCGACGCGTTCGCGACGCGCCTTCACGCGTTGTTCCCTGACGCGGCATTGCGGCCCGAGCTCGCGCGAGCCGTAGCTGTCGGGCCACAGCACCGCATTGCCCGCCTGCAGCAGCCGTTCCGCCCAGTCGCGATAGCGCGACAGCACCGGATCGGCACGGCCGCCGAGGCCGCCGCAGCCGTGCAGCGCGATCACGGCCGGGAACGGACCCTCGCCCGCGGGCCTGTAGAGCTGCGCGTGCAGCAGGCCCCCCTTCAGGGGAATATCGACCGGCTGCGGCGCGGCTGCGTGCGCGGCCGGGACCAGAAGCGTCAGAACGAGGGCGGCGAGAGCAAGGCGCATCGGACGTGCCGGGATCGGAAGTGGATCGTGAGCAACGATCCGCAGGCCTCAGCCGTATCACGCCAAACACCTGCAAAACATCACAAAGCGGTGGGTTTAACCGGCGGACAAGACACCCTATCTGTGCTAGATCGACATCGACACATCGCGCCCGCAAGCGGGCTTCGGAGACCTATCGACCGTGCTGAACAAGTTCGGCCCCTCGGGCCATGGCGAAGCGCAGGTGCAATATCTGGACGGCGACTTTCGGGTGATCTCGCCGGGAACCTATGTGCGCTGCGCGATCACCGACGTGCGCATTCCGCTCGACGAGCTGAAATACTGGAGCGTGGACCTGCAGGAGGCCTACGCCCATCCCGCCGCCGTGCTGCAGCGACATTTTCCCCGTGCGCTGAAGTCGCAATCGTGACGCTGGTATCGCTACCGTAGGGTGGGCAAAGGCGCGGAACGCGCCGTGCCCACCATTTTTTCGCAATTGTTACACAAGAGGTGGGCACGCTATCGCTTTGGCCACCCACCCTACGGGGTCAGCGTGTGAACTGCTTCTCTCGCGCCTTGAACAGACAGTTGCCGACGAATTTGCGCAACTGCGCAGGGTCGTCGAATTCCAGCGTCACCGGGAAGGGCACGATCCCGGACACGCCCTCCATGCCGCGCAGGCGCGCAAAATCCTTTTCCGTGGTGACGGGCGTCAGCGCCTCGCGTTTCGCGTCCGCGACGATCCCGTCGAGATCGCTCCGCGAGAACCTGTGGTGATCGGCGAAGGCGCGCGCGCGGGCGACGTCGATGCCGCAACCGCGCAGCGTGCGGACGAAGCGCTCGGGATCGCCGATGCCGGCAAACGCCAGCACGCGTCGGCCCGACAGCGCTGCGACCGCGGCCGCATCCGGCCGCAGCCGCGCGCGGAGCACCGGCTTGCCGCGCGCCGCGACCGCCGCGACGATTGGATCGGCTGCCTGTCCCTCGCCGATCACGACAAGCGCATCGGTGCGCTCGAGCTGCGGCGCGAGCGGCGCGCGCAGGGGACCTGCGGGAAGCACGTTGCCGTTGCCGAGCCCGCGTGCGGCGTCGATCACGATCAGCGAGGCATCCTTGCGGATGCGCGGATTCTGGAAGCCGTCGTCCATCAGGATCACGCTCGCGCCCTGCGATCTCGCCAGCGCCACGCCGCCGACACGATCGCGCGCGACCGCGACCGGCACCTGGCGTGCCATCATCAGCGGCTCGTCGCCGATGTCGGCGGCACGGTGGCGCCCGGGATCGACCATCACCGGGCCCTCGAGCCGTCCGCCATAGCCGCGGCTGAGCACCACCGGGGCCTCGCCGAGCTCGCGCAGCAGCTTCGCCAGCGCCAGCACGGTCGGCGTCTTGCCGGCGCCGCCGACGTGATAGTTGCCGACGCACAGCACGGGGATGCCGGCCGCAAGGCCCTCGCGCGTCATGCGGCGCGCGGCGATCGCGCCATAGAGCGCGGACAACGGTCGAAGCAGATGCGACTTGAAGGAGCGCGGCCGGTACCAGAAGGCCGGCTCACGCATTGGCCGCTCCCATCTCGAGCCGCAATTGCAGCAGATAGGGCTCGAGCGAGGCAAGCGTCCGCTCGAGCGCGCCGCCGAGCTGCGCGACCACGCGCTCGCCCGCGCGCTGCATGGTCTCGCGCGCGGCGGGATCGGCCAGCAACTGGCCGAGCTGCCTGACCAGCGCCTCCTGCGTCTCGGCCGCGCGCCCGCCGCCGCCGCCGTCGAGCGCCTCGTAGACGTCGGCGAAGTTGAAGACGTGCGGGCCGTGGATGATGGCGGCGCCGAGATTGACCGCCTCGATCGGATTCTGCCCGCCGTGCCGGACCAGCGATCCGCCCATGAACACGACCGGCGACAGGCGGTAGAACAGGCCGAGCTCGCCCATGGTGTCGGCGACATAGACGTCGGTCGCAGCGCCCGGCAATTCCTCGCGCGAACGCAAGGCCGGCGTCAGGCCGGAGGCGGCGACGAGACCGGCGATCGAGGAGCCGCGATCGGGGTGGCGCGGCACGATGACGGTGAGCAGCGAGGGAAAGAATCCGGCGAGGCTGCGATGGGCCGCGACCAGCATCTCCTCTTCGCCCGGATGAGTCGAGGCCGCCACCACGACCGGACGTCCGCGCGTCAACGTCATCAGCCGGTCGAGCTTGACCGGATCGGCGGGAGGTGCGGCAACGTCGAGCTTGAGATTGCCCGTGGTGACGACGTTGCGGCTGCCGAGCGCGGCAAAGCGCTCCGCGTCGGTCTGCGACTGCGCGAGGCAGATGTCGAACTTGGAGAGCAGCGCCGAGATCGTGCCGTGCACCCGCCGCCAGCGCGGGAAAGAACGTGGCGACATCCGCCCGTTGATCAGCACCATCGGCAGCCGCCGCGCGGCACCGGCCAGGATCAGGTTCGGCCACAGGTCGGATTCGATGAACAGCGCGAGCGACGGCTTCCAGTGGTCGAGGAAGCGGGCGACGTAGCGCGGGGAGTCGTAGGGGACATATTGGTGGATGACGTCGGGCGGAAAGCGCTTGGCCACCACCGCGGCCGAGGTCACCGTGCCCGAGGTCAGGAGAATGCGCAGGTTGAGATCGCGCAGCCGCTCGATCAGCGTGGCGGCCGCCAGCACCTCGCCGACGCTCGCGCCGTGGATCCACACCAGCGGCCCGTGCGGCCGCGCGTCCCGCGAGAGGCCGCGCCGCTCGCCGACGCGCGCGGGATCCTCCTTGCCCTGCTTCAGCCGCCGCTTGATCAGCGCCGGCGCCAGCGGAACGAGACCCGAGGCCAGGCGCTGATATACCCGCAGCGTCATCGGCAGCGAGCTAGCCATGGTCCGGTTCCGGGCGGCCGACGAGGGCATAGGCGCGGCGGGTCGATTCGTTGAGGGTCTCTTCGAGCTCGAGCCGCAGCGCTTCCATGGTCGCGGCGTCGGCGTCGGGCGGAACGACGATTTCCTTGATGCCCACCAATGCGCCTCGTCCGAATGGCAAATTGATGGTGGTGCGGTCCCAGTTCTTCAGCCGGATGTAACGGCTGGTCGCCATCGCAAAAGGCATGATCGGCCGCCCCGATTCCCTCGCCAGCATGATGATGCCGAGCCCCGCCACCCGCGAACGCTTCGGCACGTCGGCGGTCAGCGCGACATTACAGCCGTCCTCGAGCGTCTGCACCATTTCTCTGAAGGCGCCGACGCCGCCCTTGCGGTGAAAGGCCCCGCCGTGATCGCCCGAGCCGCGAATGGTGCCGATGCCGAGCCGCTCGGCGGCGATCGCGTTGTACTCGCCGTCGCGGTGGCGGGAGATCAGGACCTTGGCCTTGTGCCAGTCCTTGGTCTTGATGAAGGGCGTCATGAAATGCTGGCCGTGCCAGAACGCGAAGATCGCCGGCATCCTCGGCTCGACGCGGTCGTAGATGTCGGGCGGATCGAACGTGAAACTGTTGGTCCACCAGACCAGACGCAGCCATTCGGCCGCGAGGGTGCCCACGGCGCGCTGAAACCAGCTGCTTCGCAGCGTATTGCGAAGCAGTCTCTTCAACGCGCGGGCTTCGGTTCTTGACCCGGATCGAGCAGCCGGTGGAGGTGGACGATGAAATAGCGCATGTGGGCGTTGTCGACGGTCTGCTGCGCCTTGGATTTCCAGGCCGCGTAGGCGGAGGCGTAGCTCGGATAGAGACCGACGATCTCGACGTCGTCGAGATTCTTGAACGTGTTCTGTTCGAGATCGACCAGCTCGCCGCCGATGACGAGATGGAGCAGTTGCTGCTGCGGGGCAGTATCTGGCATGAATCTTCTTTCCTAACGGGGCTGCCGGCGAGCAGGGTTCGCTAAGCACGGCGGACGGGTCAGGGCAAGGGGCGCGTTCGAAAATGCGCGACGATGCTCGCATGACGATCGCGGCCCGCGGCCACCAGCACTCCGTGCGCCACTTCCCGGCGATTGTAGCGGATGGGATCTCCGGAGAGTTCGGTCATCCTACCATCCGCTTCCTGCACGATCAAATCGGCCGCGGCAAGGTCCCAGTCGTGACTGTTGCCCCCCGCAAAAGCCGCATCGAGCGCGCCATGGGCGACGCGGCACAGCCGCAGCGCCAGCGAGCCGATTCGCGGATGCAGCCTGATCTCGCCGGGGGCCGGCTTGAGCCGCTCGACCAGCGGCTTGGGCCCGGCCATGCGCGAGAAATCGAGCGCTGCGCCGGGCGAGGCGCGCGCCGGGACGCCGTTGAGCGTCGTGCCCTGCCCGCGCATCGCGAAGAAGAACTCGTCGCTGGCCGGCGCGTAGACCGCGGCCAGCACCGGCTGCGCCCGCTCGACCAGCGCGACGCTGACGCACCAGTCGTCGTGACCGCCGAGATAGTTTCGCGTGCCGTCGATGGGGTCCACGATCCAGACCAGATCGCGGCTCAGCCGCGCGTGGTCGTCGGCGCTTTCCTCCGACAGCCAGCCGTAGTCGGGCGTCGCCGCGCGCAGCCGCGATTCCAGGAGATCGTTCACGGCGATGTCCGCCTCCGACACCGGCGAGGACGCGCCCTTGGTCCAGCTCTTCAGCTCGGTGCGGAACAGCGACAGCGCGAGCTTGCCCGCCTCGCGCACCGTGTCCTCGAGCAGCGCGGCATCGCGCGCCAGGACCTCGTTGCCGGAGACCGCGTCAGCGTCCGCCAAGCGTCAAGCCCTCGATGCGCACCGTCGGCGCGTTGACGCCGTAGCGGAATTCGAGATCGTTGGCGGGCACGAGCGACTTGAAGATCTCGAGCAGGTGGCCCGCGATGGTGACCTCGCTGACGGGATAGGCGATCTCGCCGTTCTCGATCCAGAAGCCGGAGGCGCCGCGGCTGTAGTCGCCGGTGACGCCGTTGACGCCGGAGCCGATCAGGTCGGTGACGTAAAAACCCTGTTTGATGTTCGCGATCAATTCCGCGGGCGTTGCCGAGCCGGCTTCCAGATGCAGATTGTAGGGACCGGGCGAGGGCGAAGAGGAAACGCCGCGATGGGCGTGGCCGGTGGTGGTCAGGCCGAGCTCGCGCGCGGTCGCGCAATCCAGGAGCCACGAGGTCAGCACGCCGGCCTCGATGATGGCGAGCTTCTTCACCGCGACGCCCTCGGCGTCGAAGGTCTGCGAGCGCAGGCCGCGCCGGCGCAGGGGATCGTCGACGATGCGGATGTCGCTCGCGAACAATTGCTGGCCGAGCCGATCCTTCAAGAAGCTCGTCTTGCGCGCGATCGAGGCGCCGTTGATGGCGCCGACGAGATGGCCGACCAGCGAGCCCGCGACGCGCGGATCGAACACCACCGGCACCCTGCAGGTCCCGACCTTGCGCGGGTTGGCGCGCTTCACCGCGCGCTCGCCGGCCGAGCCGCCGATTTTTTCGGGCGAGATCAGATCGGCCGCATGCAGCGCCGAGGTGAAATCGTAGTCGCGCTCCATGCCGGTGCCTTCGCCGCAGATCGCGGTCGCCGAGATGCCCTGGCTGGAGCGCAGATAGGAGCCGTGGAAGCCGGTGCTCGTCACCAGCACCATGCCGCCGATGCCGGCGGACGCCGAGGCGCCGCCGGATTTCGTGACGCCCTTCACCGCGAGCGCAGCCGCCTCGGCCTCGAGCGCGCGGCGCTCGAGCTCGGCGGTCGCGGGCACGTCGGGATCGAGCAGATCGAGATCGGCAAAACTCTTGGCAAGCAGCGCCGGATCGGCGAGGCCGACATATTTGTCGTCGGGCGCGACGCGCGCCATCGCCACCGCGCGCTCGGCGAGCTTCGCCGCGCCGTCACCGGAGACGTCATTGGTCGACACCACCGCCTGGCGGCGGCCGACCAGCACGCGCAAGCCGACGTCGTCGCCTTCGGAGCGCTCGGATTCCTCGACCCGACCATCGCGTATCTCGACACCTTGCGAGATGCCGCGCACCGCGACCGCGTCGGCCGCGTCGGCGCCGGCACGCTTCGCCGCCTCGACGAGGCGCTGCGCGAGATCGGAGAGTGCGGACTGGTCGAACAAGTCGCGATCGGCCCCGGCGGACACGATCGGTGCGGACGATGGTGAAGGGTTCACGAAGGAAATCCTGTTGCGGCGGGCGGTTCCGAGGTGAAGCGTCCCCAGGCACAGATGTGCCCTATTGGCGCGGACTTCAAGCATTTTTCGACCGCAGAAAGCTCGGATTCTCGCCTCTCGCGCAACGTCTCGTCAATCATGCGGGCCAAGGTCTCGTCAATCATGCGCGGCGGTGACGGCGGATTAACCAGCCTTTTTAAGCCGATTCCGAACGGCGCGCGCTAAGGTCTCACGCATCGACCGGGAACATAATCCCGGCGGGGAGACTAAGAGCCGTGAGGCGTCAAACAGCAACGAGCGGGAGCAATCCCGCCGGGTCGAGCCGCGTCTTGCGGCTCGACCCTTTTTCCCTGCCGATCCGCTTCGACGCGCACGATCCGCGCGCCGACGGTCAGGTCAGGCAGATCGAGCTTCATCGCGAACGCGTCGTGCTGCGCCGTGCGGTGCACGGCATGCGGATGGCGGTCAACGTCCGCGTCAGCGATTTTTCGGGCATTGCGCTGCGCGCGGGCTCCGACGCACAGACCCTCGTTCTCGTCCATCGTGATCCCTCGCTCTCGGTGCCGCTGCTGGTCAGCGCCGACGACGCCGAGATCGCGCAGGCATGGGCGGAATGGAGCGAGCTCTTCGCCCTGCCTCAGATCGACGAAGGACGGCGCGCGCCTGCGCCGCGGCGTCGCCGCAGCAACGCGATCCGCGCCCGCCGGCCGAAATTTCTGGTGCGCCGCCGCGCAGGCGTCGCGCGCGAGCTCCCGGTTCACGGCGGAGAGCGGGAAATCATCGCGCGGAATTGAGGATTTCCGGGGGCGGGCAACTACGCCGCGCGCAGCACGGCATCCGCGAGCAATCCCGCAAACAGCAGCAGGCCAGCGTCCCGGTTCGACTTGAACAGGTGCAGGCACAGCGCGGGATCGTCGATCCTGAGCCGCGCGATCTGCCAGGCGAGATGCGCGGCGAAGGCGGCGAGCCCGAGCCAGGCCGGCAGCCGCGCGTCGGCTGACGCCAGCGCCACGCCGATCAGCATCACCGCCAGCGCGTAGAACAGGACCAGCGCCTGATGGGTGTGCGCGCCGAACAGGCGCGCGGTCGACTTGACGCCGATCAGCGCGTCATCCTCGGCGTCCTGATGGGCGTAGATCGTGTCGTAGCCGATCACCCAGGAGATCGCTCCCGCATAGAGCACCAGCGCGGTCAGGTCGATGCGGCCGAAGACGACGGCGAACCCCATCAAGGCGCCCCAGGAGAAGGCGAGGCCGAGCACGACCTGCGGCCACCAGGTGATGCGCTTCATGAAGGGATAGACCGCGACGATCAGGAGCGAGGCGATGCCGGTCAGCACCGCGACGCGGTTGAACTGGACGAGCACCAACAGGCCGACCAGGGCCTGCGCGACCAGGAAAGCGAAGGCTCCCCCCACCGTCACCTGGCCCGACGGCAGCGGCCGCGAGCGCGTGCGCTCGACCTTGCCGTCGAGATCGCGGTCGGTGATGTCGTTCCAGGTACAGCCGGCGCCGCGCATGACGAAGGCGCCGACGAAGAACAGCGGAATCGTGAGCGGCAGGAGGCCGGCGTCGCGGGCGATGCCGGCCGCGAGCGCCGCCGACCACCAGCACGGCATCAGCAGCAGCCAGGAGCCGATCGGACGATCGAAGCGGGACAGTCGCAAATAGGGCCGCGCCCAATGCGGCGCGTGGGTGTCGACCCAGTTGCCGGTGGAGTCGGCAACGCGGGCAAACCCGGCACTCATCGGGTCAGGACGTTGCCGTTGAGCGTATCGAAGGTGCTGCCGCCCTTCTTGGCGGCATTGACTTCGGGCGCCGACGCCGAGCCCAGCACCTCGCTCAGCGACGGACCGGCCGGCCCGCGCTGCTGCATCTGCTGGGCGACGTTGCAGACCTTGGTCTGCATCGTCTCGGTGTTCTTGTGTCCGGCCTTCAGCTGCTGGCCGATCTGCGGCGGAATTCCGCATTTGGCGGAATTGCTCTCGACGTACTTGATCATCTTCATTTCGGCCTGAGCGAAATTCTTGATCAGCTTGCAGGCCTCGTCGGGCTGGGCGTGGCGGTCGCTCGCCGCCTTGATCAGCTTGCCGCGCTTCTCCGCCTCCTCGCGCAACGGCACGAAGGCCTTCATGCAATCCGCGCCGGCGCTCTGCGTCGGCGGCGCCGCGCCGAATCCGCCGCCGCCGACCGGCGGGGCGCCGTTCGCCGGGAACGAGGCCTGCGGCGGCGCACCGAGGGTGGCGACGGGCGCCGAGCCGTTGACGGGCGGGAACGCCGGATCGTTGGCAGGCGCCGCGCCCTGGCCGGGCAGCGGCGCGGGAAATGCGCCTTGCGCATGCGCGGCTCCGGCAGCCAAAGCCACGATGGCGGCTGCGATCGGAACCATCAGACGACGGATCATCAAGCAGTTTCTCCGGCAGGATCCACGCGGCCGGCGGCTTCCCAATCGAAGCGCGACCAATTTGTCGCAATTTTACGATTCCCGCCGGCGCTTAACAACCCGTCGAATGGGGCAGGAGCACGGCGCCGGGACGCAGGCAGACGGCGATATTTATCCCCGAACCACCCGCTTTCGGTTAAGAACGGCTCGCGAATTGGACCCCTCGACCATGCCTGCCTGCGACTTTCGCGCCCCCCGCCTCTTCGTCGATGCGCCGCTCGCGCAGGACGCGACCGTCGCGCTCGACCGCAACCAGAGCAACTATCTCGGCAACGTGCTGAGACTGGACGCGGGTGCATCCATCCTCGTGTTCAACGGCCGCGACGGCGAGTGGCAGGCCGCGATCGAAGGCCGCAAGCGTCCCGACCGCCTGGCGATCCTCAAGGCCACCCGGCCCCAGGACCGCCTGATCGACCTCTCTTACGTCTTCGCGCCGCTCAAGCACGCCCGGCTCGACTACATGGTGCAGAAGGCGGTGGAGATGGGCGCCGCACGGCTGCAGCCGGTGCTGACCCGCTTCACGCAGACGAGCCGCGTCAACGGCGAGCGCATGCGCGCCAATGTGATCGAGGCGGCCGAGCAATGCGGCATTCTCAGCCTTGCCGAGGTGGCCGAGCCGGTGGCGCTGGAGCGCTATCTCGGCCAGCGCGAGGCCAATCGCCTGCTGGTATTCTGCGACGAGGCGGCGGAGACGGAAAGCCCCGTCATCGCGCTGCAAGGCGCACTGCAGGCGGCGCGCGGCATCGACCTGCTGATCGGCCCCGAGGGCGGCTTTGCCGAGGAGGAGCGCGCGCTGCTCTTGCGCCAGCCGACCATCCTGCGGCTCGCGCTCGGCCCCCGGATCCTGCGGGCCGACACCGCGGCGGTGGCGGCGCTGGCGCTGGTGCAGGCGGTGCTGGGCGACTGGGCCGGTCGCGGCGCATTGGCCCCCCGTTAAGCCATTGGTCCGATGGAGGTCGAAACCGCCTCCGGGCCATGCTAAGGGGCAGCCCCAATAACCCTCCCCTACCCGGTTCCGCCGGGGATATCGGACCTCGCCATGACCGTGACGGCCACCTCGATTGCTGCCGGCTCCGCCGCCTGGGCGGACGCGCTGCTGTTGTCGTTCGCGCAGGCCGGTTACGTCCGGGCCGAGCCCGCGATCCTGCAGCCGGCCGAGCCCTTTCTCGACCTCTCCGGCGAAGACATCCGCAAGAGCCTGTACCTGACGACCGATCTCGGGGGCGAGGAACTCTGTCTGCGCCCCGACCTGACGATCCCGGTGGCGCGCGATTATCTCGCCTCCGGCCGCGCCGGACAGTCGGCCGGGTTCAGCTATCTCGGCCCGGTGTTTCGCTACCGGGGCGGGCGGCCCAGCGAATTCCTGCAGGCCGGTATCGAATCCTTCGGCCGCCACGACCGCGCCGCGGCCGACGCAGAGATGCTGGCGCTGGCGCTGGAGGCGACCGCCGCCTTCGGCGTCACCGACGTCGAGATCCGCACCGGCGATGTCGCGCTGTTCAACGCCCTGATCGACGCACTCGACCTCTATCCGGTGTGGCGGCGGCGCCTGACCAAGGATTTCAACCGCAAGATCAGCCTGGAGCAGGATCTGGAGCGGCTCACGCTCGCGACCGCCACCGCGCGCAACGAATACGAGGGCGTGCTCGCCGCACTCGCCGGCTCCGACCGCAAGGCGGCGCTCGCGCTCGTCACCGACCTGATGTCGATCGCCGGCACCACCAATGTCGGCGGCCGGACCACGGCCGAGATCGCCGACCGCTTCCTCGAACAGTCGACGCTGAAGGGCGGCGCGCTGCCGCGCGAGGCGCTGACCGTGCTGAAGCGCTTCCTCTCCATCGCGGGCAATCCGGACCACGCCATCGCCGAGCTGCGCGCGCTCACCGCGGACACCGGGCTCGACATCGCGGCCGCAATCGACCAGCTCGAGAGCCGGGTCGGCTTCATGGCCGCGCGCGGCATCGACGTGAAGGAGACGCGCTTCTCCACCGCGTTCGGCCGCGGTCTCGACTACTACACCGGCTTCGAGTTCGAGGTGCACCACAGGGGCAACGGCGTCGAGCCGCTGGTCGCCGGCGGCCGCTATGACGGGCTGATGACCCAGCTCGGCGCGGCCTCGCCGATCCCCGCGGTCGGGTTCTCGGTATGGGTGGATGCGCTGACGAGGATCGGCCGCAAGGTGGGAGCTTGACATCATGAGCGCGCCATTCGTCCTGGCCGTTCCCTCCAAGGGCCGCCTGCAGGAGAACGCCGAAGCCTTCTTCGCGCGCGCGGGGCTGACGCTGTCGAAGCCCGGCGGCGCGCGCGACTATCGCGGCACCATTGCGGGGCTGGACGACGTCGAGATCGCCTATCTCTCGGCGAGCGAGATCGCCTCGCAACTGGCGCGTGGCATGGTGCATTTCGGCGTCACTGGCGAGGACCTGGTGCGCGAGAGCATTCCCGATGCCGACAAGCGCGTGGCCCTGATCGACGGGCTCGGCTTCGGCCACGCCAACGTCGTCGTCGCCGTGCCGCAGGCCTGGATCGACGTCCGCACCATGGCCGACCTCGACGACGTCACCACCGGCTTCCGCGAGCAGCACCACCGGCGGGTGCGGGTCGCGACCAAGTACATCAACCTGACCCGCGCGTTCTTCTCGAGCCACGGCATCGTCGACTACCGCATCGTCGAGAGCGCCGGCGCGACCGAAGGGGCGCCGGCCGTCGGCACCGCGGAGCTGATCGTGGACATCACCACGACCGGCGCGACGCTCGCCGCCAACGGCCTGAGGGTGCTGGACGACGGTGTGATGTTACGCAGCCAGGCCAATCTGGTCGCCTCCCGGGAGGCCGACTGGTCGGCCGGAGCGCGGGAAACGGCGCGCATCATCCTCGACCATATTGCGGCGCGGGCGAGAGCGAATAAATACCGCGAGGTTCGCACCCGCTTTCGCGAGTGCAATGCGGCATTGCTGGACGAGGCGCACCGGAGCTTCGGTGTCGTCGCCCCGTTCGGCGGGCCGACCTCGTCGGGCATGCTGACGCTGCACTGCCCGCCGTCGAAGCTCTATGCGCTGTCGAGCTTCCTGCGCGATCATGGCGCCGAGACGGTTTCGGTGGTCTCGCTCGACTACGTGTTCGACCGCGAGAACCCGCTGTTCGCCAAGCTCGAGGCCTTCCTGCGGCCGTAAGGTCCGAAACGGGTTTTTCGGTCCGTTCAGCGTGGCGACAGCAAGCGCGTGCTACCATATGCTGTGCGATGGATGATGTGGGACCTGATCGATGACGCTGGGCTCTGACGTTTCCGGCCTGAGGACCAACGCGGCCAGCGCCGCGGCCGCCGGGCTGTCGATTGTCGTGCCCGTCTACAACGAGGCGGCAGGGCTTGCTGCACTGCATCAGCGGCTGTGCGAGCTCGCCAAGACCCTGCAGGCCCGCTATCGGCTGGCCTGCGAGATCATCTATGTCGACGACGGCAGCGCCGACGCCACGCTCGCGATCGCCCGCTCGCTTGCCGCCGACGCCGTCGACGTCCAGGTAGTCTCGCTGTCGCGCAATTTCGGCAAGGAAGCCGCGCTGATGGCGGGCCTCGACCACGCGCGACGCGGCGCCGTATTGTTCATGGACGGCGACGGCCAGCATCCGCCGGCGCTGGTCGAGCAGCTCGTCAGGCACTGGATCGAGGACGGCTACGACGTCGTCTATACCGCCAAGGCGCATCGCGACAACGAATCCTTCCTGCGGCGGCAGGCCGTGCACGGCTTCTACGCACTGATCAACTGGGGCGCGCGGCAGAAGATCCCGGAAGACGCCGGCGATTTCCGCCTGCTGTCGCCGCGCGCGGTCGCCGCCCTTCGCCAGCTTCCCGAACGCAACCGCTTCTTCAAGGGCCTCGCGAGCTGGATCGGCTTCCGCCAGATCCGCGTCGACTACGAGCCGGCCCCGCGCGCCCACGGCGTGACCACGTTCAACGCCGCGCGGCTGCTCGGGCTCTCGATCGAGGGCCTGACCTCGTTCTCGGTGGCGCCGCTGCGCATTGCGAGCCTGCTCGGCGTTGCGCTCGCCGGCGTCGCCTTCCTGTTCGGCCTCTCCATCCTCTGGGAGGTCTTCACCACGGGCAAGCAGGTGCCGGGCTATCCCTCGCTGGTGGTCGGCCTGATGACGATCGGCGGCGTGCAGCTCATCATGATCGGCATCGTCGGCGAATACATCGGCAAGATCCTGTCCGAGCTGAAGGCGCGGCCGATCTACTTCGTCGCCGAGCACAGCGAGAAGTCCTTCGAGGCCGCCAAGACCGACGACGCCGCGAGCAGGACGGCGGCCGAATGAAGCAGGCCGCGCAGCCGCGGCGTATCTGGCTCTGCGCCGACGATTACGGGCTGAGCCCCGGCGTCAACAGCGCGATCCGCGACCTGATCGAGCGCGGCCGCCTCAACGCCACGTCGGTGATGGTGGTGGGTCCCGCGCTCGACCGCGGCGAGATCGATGCGCTGGAAGCCGCGGCCAAGCCCAGCCCGCGCTGCGCCATCGGCCTGCACGTCACGCTGAGCGCGCCGTTCCGGCCGCTGACCATGCATTTCCGCCCGCTCGACGGCGACATGTTCCTGCCGTTTTCAAAACTCCTGCGCGCGGGCGCGATGCGGCGGCTCGACCGCGAGATGATTCGCGCCGAGGTGGCGGTGCAACTCGCCACCTTCGCCGACAGGTTCGGGCGCTTGCCCGATTTCGTCGACGGCCACCAGCATGTGCAGCTCTATCCGCAGGTGCGCGACGGCTTCGTCGACGCCGTCGCCGAGGCGGCGCCGAAAGCCTGGGTCCGCCAGGGCGGCCGCGACCAGCCGCTGGCGCGGCGGCTGCGCTCGCCGAAGGCTCTCCTGCTCGACACCTTGAGCGTCCCGTTCCGCCGCCGCGCCCGCGCGGCCGATCTGGCCTTCAATCCCGGCTTCGCCGGCGTCTATGATTTCAGCCCGAACGTCGACTTCGGCGCCCTGATGCTGCAATTCATCGAGAACCTGCCGGAAGGCGGCCTGATCATGTGCCATCCCGGCTTCGTCGACGACGTCTTGCGCAGCCTCGATCCCGTCACCGACGTCCGCGAATCCGAGCACGCCTTCCTCGCCGGCGACGCGTTCCCGGATCTGCTCAAGGCGAGCAACGTGACATTGGGATGAAACCGATCCGCGCGAGATGCCGCGCCAGGATGGTGGGCATCATGTCGCATACCGAAATTTGATCCGAACCCCACTGTTGACGGCGCAATGGAACCCTACATCTTCCGCGCGCTTGAATTGCGCGAGGGAGAACCATCATGACGCCGCAGGAACGCCAGCTCGTCGACGAGCTTTTCGACCGGCTTTCGAAACTCGAAACCGCGCCGCGCGACGGCGATGCCGCCGCCGCGATCTCCGACGGCCTGCGCAAGGCGCCCAACGCGACCTACGCGCTGGTGCAGACGGTGCTGCTGCAGGACGAGGCGCTGAAGCGCGCCCACGCCCGCATCCAGGAGCTGGAGGCGGCGCGCGAGCCAGCGCAGGGCCAGGCGGGCTTCCTCGATACCATGCGCGAGACGCTGTTCGGCTCGTCCGAGCCGCGCGGCTCGGTTCCGAACGTTCCGCCGCGCGACAGCCGTCCGGTGTGGAACTCCGGCCAAGCGATGCAGCAGGCGCAGCCCGGTTACGGACAGCCGGCTTACGGTCAAGGCGCGCCGCCGTTCGGCGGTGGCGGCGGCTCGTTCCTGGGCACGGCGGCGGCGGCCGCGGCCGGCCTCGTCGGCGGCTCGCTCCTGCTCAGCGGCATCCGCAACATGATGGGCGGCCCTCACTACGGCTTTGGCGACGCCAACGCGCTTCCGGAGCGCGGCGGCAGCCCATGGGGCGGCGGCGACCAGTCCGGCAGCACGCTCGCCCGCGACGCCGGCATCGACGATATCGGCTCGCGCGGCCGCGACGACAGCCGCCAGGGCTTCTTCGACCAGGCCTCGAACGATCAAGGCAATGACGGCGACGACCGCGACGACATGGATTTCGACGCCGACGACGGTGGCGATTTCGGCGGCGGCGATGACGACGGCGGCAGCGACTACGCCTGAGCGATCTTCACCGGCCCAAATGCAGAACGGCCGCCCGTCAGGCGGCCGTTCCCGTCGTCAGTTCGTCCCGTTCACATCACCACGACCCTGGCCCCGACATTGACGCGGCCGTAGAGGTCGATGACGTCCTCGTTGCGCATGCGGATGCAGCCGGAGGAGACGTTGGTGCCGATGGTCCAGGGCTCGTTGGAGCCGTGGATGCGGTAGAGCGAGGAACCCAGATACATCGCACGCGCGCCGAGCGGGTTTTCAGGTCCACCCTCCATGTGCCGCGGCAGGTCGGGGCGGCGCGCCAGCATTTCGGCGGGCGGCGTCCAGTCCGGCCATTCGCGCTTGGCCGAGATCGTCTTCACGCCCGACCAGGTGAAGCCGGGGCGCCCGACGCCGATGCCGTAACGCAGCGCCTTGCCGTTGTCCTGCACGAGATAGAGGAACTTGTTCGGCGTATCAACCACGATGGTGCCGGCACTTTCCCGACCCGGATAATCGACGACCTGCTTCTCGAATCTCGGATCGAACGGACGGGTCCGCGGATCGGCCGCCTCATCGCGCATGCCCTGCATCTGCGGGTCGTTCGCCTGCGGCAGGCTCCGCTGATCGTAATAGGCCGGCTGCTGCTGATACATCGGCTGCCGATCGTAGCTCCGGCCCTGTCCCGGCCCGTCGCCGAACAGGAATTCGATGAAGCCGCCGCCCATGTTGGAACGGCCGTTGTAGGCCATGCGCATCGGCTGGGCCTGCGGTCCGCGCGGCTGCATCGCGGTTTCAGGGGACGAGGCTCTGGCATCGAGCGCCGCGGCGGGATCCATGCCGGCAACGAGCATGCAGGCACCGCCGAGCAGCGCGGCGGACATTCTCTTGAACATGACGTACTCTGTACTGTTTCGTCTGGTGGCGTTCATCGTGGCGAGCGCCTGGTCGTCGCGCCCTCGCCGCGCCGCGAGTTAAGATCAAAAGCCGATCGGTTTGGTAAACGGAAACAGCGTTTCGATTCACCACGTCGTCAGCCGGCGCGCAATTCGCCGGGTAGCGTTTATTTTCGGTGAACGGCGCGAGGGCATGGTTAATCGCCGGTTGCATCTGCGATCGCGCGCAATCGAACGCCAGTTCCTCGTGAACTTCGTGTTAAATCGCTTCTGTCTAAAAAAGGCTCGTGAGCGAGGTGGGGGGAGTATCAGAATGGCTGTTCACCGGAAACGTTTTCGCGTCGAGGAAGTCGTGCTCGGCGCGGCACCCATGCCCGATGTGGATGAAGAGACGCCGATGCATCACGAGATCATGGCCGAGTTGCGCGCGATCCGCGCGCAGATGGCCAAGGGCACGGTCAATCTCACGGGCAGTGCAGCCATGGAGGCCATCGATGCATCGACCGCGCATGAGCTCGCGGAAGCCCGCGCCATGCTGGAAACCTATCGCGCCCAGATCGAGCAGTGCGAAAAGCTGAAGATCGAGCTCGACCTCATTCACGACGCCATCGACCGCACCAAGCGCGAGATCGCGGTGCTGCACGGCAAGAGCTTCAACGGCGAGGAGATGGCCAAGGTCAACGGCGAGCTCGGCGCCGTGGTCGGCGGTACCGAGCAGGCGACCCAGCAGATCCTGGAAGCGGCCGAGTCGATCGACCAGGCGGCCTCCGCCCTGTCCAAGGTGGATTCGGTCGACCAGCAGAAGCAGCTCGCCGACGACATCCAGGAGCGCGTGATCTCGATCTTCGAGGCCTGCAACTTCCAGGACCTGACCGGCCAGCGCATCAGCAAGGTCATGAGCACGATGAAGTTCATCGAGCAGCACATCAATGCGATGATGGACATCTGGGGCGGCGTCGACGCGATCAAGGCGCATGTGCCGCCGATCGTCGACACCCGTGAGGGCGATGCCAGGCTGCTCAACGGCCCCAAGCTCGACGGCGACGATGGTCACGCCTCGCAGGACGACATCGACGCGCTGTTCGACTGAACGGGCGGCTTATCGGAATAAGAAAAACGCCGGCGCTAAGCCGGCGTTTTTGTTTGTCCCGTCATTGCGCCATCACGCCCTGGGCGCGCAGCGGACGTAGACCATGTTGCCGTAGCGGGTGGCGGCGTCCTTGTCGATGAAGCGGGTCACCATGACGCGGCCGTCGAAGGAGACGATCTCGCGATCCTGCTCGCCGGGGGTCGGACCGGGCGGCCCGATGTAGTTCTTGCCGCTCGGGCTGCCCTTGAGCCGCAACTCCTGCGGCGTCGCCTGGTCGGCGAGATGCATGATGACGCCGCCGCTCGAGCCGGCGCCGATCACGTAAGGATTCTTGCACTGCGCGCGCGCCGCGGCCTCGGTGCGGGCGCGGTCGGCCGGGTTCTGGAACGAGGCAAGACCCCAGCGGCCGACGATCTCGTCGGCGCGGATGGTCGCCGGCATCTCCGGCGCGGTGCCAGGCTCCGCCTCGGGCGGCGGCGATGAGGACGAGAAGGACGGCAGGCTCATGCCGCCGCCGCACGCGCCCAGCAGCAGCGCCAGGGCCGAGGCGGCGGCCAGATTGGCAACCGTCCGCGCGTGAGCTGAACTGTTCATGGCATTCCCCCGAGCAAAGCGCCCCCGAACGAGAGCCTGACCGCATCCCTCCGGCAGCCAAGCGCAAAACTGCTGTCGGAGCAATGACGTCCTGTAATACGCCGGCGCCCCGCACAAGGTTTCCCGGACACCATCCTATATCCGCCTCACCAAGGACTTAACCCCCTTTGCTTGACAGGATCGAAGCCAAGCCATATTTCCGGGCGCACTGTTAGCACTCGGAATGGCCGATTGCTAAGCGCGGCGTCCGGTCCTCCGAGAGGCCGGACGGGGGCGCGCCCCCACCCACTTTCCGCCGCTTCGAAAAGCGAGCCTCCAAAGGGAAACGTCATGGCTAAATCCAGATTTCGTCCGCTGCATGACCGCGTCGTGGTCAAACGTATCGATGCCGAGGAAAAGACCAAGGGCGGCATCATCATTCCGGACACCGCCAAGGAGAAGCCCTCGCAGGGTGAAGTGGTCGCCGTCGGCCCCGGCGGCCGCGACGAAAGCGGCAAGCTGATCCCGATCGACCTCAAGGTCGGCGACCGCGTGCTGTTCGGCAAATGGTC
>NZ_JAGWUA010000151.1 GCF_028868675.1 Bradyrhizobium sp. | reverse complement strand
GATAAGCGCGTCACGCACCACACCATGGTGCACGAGCAGATGGCGCGCTTCTTCCAGGCGTTCCGCCGCGACGCGCATCCGATGGCCGTGATGGTAGCCTCTGTCGGTGCTCTTGCCGCGTTCTATCACGACTCGACCGACATCAACGATCCGCAGCAGCGCATGATCGCTTCCATGCGGATGATCGCCAAAATTCCGACGCTCGCGGCGATGGCCTACAAATATTCGATCGGCCAGCCGTTCGTTTATCCGCAGAACCGGCTGCACTTCGCCGAGAACTTCCTGCACATGTGCTTTGCGGTGCCGTGCGAGGAATACAAGGTCAACCCGGTTCTCGCCGACGCGCTGGACAAGATCTTCATCCTCCACGCCGACCACGAGCAGAACGCATCGACATCGACGGTGCGCATCGCGGGATCTTCCGGCGCCAATCCGTTTGCCTGCATCGCGGCGGGTATCGCCTGCCTGTGGGGCCCTGCGCATGGCGGCGCCAATGAAGCGGCCCTCGCGATGCTCGGCGAAATCGGAACCGTCGACAAGATTCCGGAATTCATCGCCAAGGTGAAGGACAAGAACAGCAATGTCCGCCTGATGGGCTTCGGGCATCGCGTCTACAAGAACTACGACCCGCGCGCCAAGCTGATGCAGCAGGCCGCGCACAAGGTTCTGAAGGAAACCGGCCACGGCAACGATCCGTTGCTGCATGTCGCTATGGAACTGGAAAAGATCGCGCTGAGCGACCAGTACTTCATCGACCGCAAGCTCTATCCGAACGTCGACTTCTATTCAGGCATCACGCTGAAGGCGATGGGCTTCCCGGTCTCGATGTTCACCGTGCTGTTCGCTGTCGCCCGCACCGTCGGCTGGATCAGCCAGTGGAGCGAGATGATCGAGGACCCGCACCAGAAGATCGGCCGTCCGCGCCAGCTCTACACCGGCGTCACCCGCCGCGACTACGTCCCGATCGACAAGCGGAAGTAAAGTTCCGCACCCGCGAGGCATCTCGGACGGCGCCATCCCCAGCGATGGCGCCGTTTTCGTTTTCGCTAACCCCTGCGCTGCCACATCGTTGCCAGCACGATGTCGGCGGCGCGGGCGCTCGGCGGCTCCTTGCCGGTCGACATGATGGCATCGAGCTCGGCGAAAGCCTCACACTGCCGACGGCGCGCAGGCGAATCCGTCAGCACCTCGGCAAGGGCCTGTGCCAGTTTTTCCGGCGTGCAGTTCTCCTGCAAGAACTCCGGGATCACGTCCCTGCCGATCACGAGATTGGCGAGGATCACCGACGACACCCGGATCGCGCGGCGCAGGATGAAGGCCTCTAACCCGCCGACGCGATAGGCCGTCACCATGGGAATGCCGGACAGCGCGAGTTCCAGGGTCACGGTGCCGGATTTCGCAAGCGCGGCGTGCGCGACGCGGAATGCAGCGCGCTTCTCGGCCTCACCGACCGCGATCTTTGGTTGGACCGGCCAACCGGCGACGCCCTCGCGTACCGTCTGCTCGAGATGCGGCATGGTCGGCAGCAGCAATTCGAACGCGTGCCCCTCCGCCTGCAGCCGGCCGAGGGCTGCGCCGAACACGTCAAGATGATGCCGAATCTCGCTGCGCCGGCTTCCCGGCAGCACCAGCAGCACCGGCGGTTCGGAATCGCGGCGCGCCTGCTCCCGCGCGTTCGGCCGCAGCGAGGACAGTTGCTCGATCAGGGGATGGCCGACATAGCTGCAGGGCGGTCCGTGCAGCTTGCGATATTGCTCGGGCTCGAACGGCAAGAGCGCCAGCACGTGGTCGACATAGCCGAGCATGGCGCGTGCCCGCCCCGGCCGCCAGGCCCAGACCGACGGCGAGACATAGTCGACGATCGGGATCGCGGGATTGCGGGCGCGCACGCGGCGGGCCACGCGATGGGTGAAGTCGGGACTGTCGATGATGACGAGCGCATCGGGCGCGGCGTCGATCACGGCGTTGGCGGTCAGCCGGATCAGCCGCAGGATTTTCGGCAATTGCTGCACGACGGCCGCAAGGCCCACGATCGACAGCTCCTCGATCGGAAACAGCGAGGTGAGCCCCTCGCGCGCCATCGCGCGGCCGCCGACGCCCTCGAACCGGACGGCATCGCCGAGCCGCTGGCGCAGCACCTTCATCAGCGCGGCGCCCAGCCGGTCGCCGGATTCCTCGGTGGCGATCAGGAAAATCTTTCGCACTGGCGTGCGACCGCCCATCACGCCGGCACACCGATGACGAAGAGACGTTTGGCGTCGGCGGCCTTGATCATGGCCTGCGGCTCGGCGGCGATGGTGTTGCCGGCGGCGACCGCGATGCCGGCGAGCCCCGCGGCTGCGGCGCCCTCGACGGTGCGCGGCCCGATCGTGGGCAGGTCGAACCGCAGGTCCTGGCCGCTCTTGGGCATCTTCACCAGCACGCCACGGCCGTGCGCGGCACGGATCCGGCCGTCGTCGCGCAACCGCGCCACCCGCGCGAGCAGCGCGTCGGTGCCCTCGATATCCTCGACCGCGACCACGTGGCCGTCGATCGCGACGGCGGCCTGGCCGATGTCGAACGGGCCGAGCGCGGCCAGCACCTCGCGCCCGCGCGCAATATCCTGCCATGCGACGTCGCCGGGCGTCGATCGCGTCACGCAGCCTTCCGGCATCAACAGATCGGGCGCGACGTCCTTGATGCCGACCATGCGAAAGCCGTCCTGCTCGAGGATGCGGCCGACGCCGGACAGGAGGTGATCGTCGCCGCCGCGAAACGCGCCGATGACGTTGCCGAGCAGCCGCAGCGTCTTGAGGTCGAGCCGGATCTCCGACAGCGAGGGCCGCATCAGGCTGCCGATGAAGATCAGATCGCGGCAGCCCTCCTCGCGAAACAGCCGCGTCGCGCGGCCGAGCTGGCCGACCGAGATCCAGCGATGGCGGAATTTTTCCACCCGGACCGGATCGCAGGCCCCGCGCAGCGCAAACAGCACCGGCGTGACGCCGCGCGCGACGAGCGACTCCGCCACCGCGAACGGCATGGCGCCGCCGCCGGCGATCACGCCAACCGTCGAGGACATCGCAGGTGCCGCCGGGGTCATGGTCGCGGCCATCCCGAATTCAGCGCTTGCCGGCGTCGACGGCCGGCAGGCAGAGCGGACGATGCTTGCCCTTGCCGATGAAGTCGAGGATCTCGGCGATGGCGGGATCCTCGCCCGCCAGCGGCTGCGCCGCCTGCAGCCGTTCGGCGAACATGCCGGGGCCGTGGAACAGCTTCTGATAGAACGCGCGCACGGTCGCCAGGCGCTCTCGGGTGAACTTCCGCCGCTTCATGCCGACGATGTTCAGCCCCTCGAGCACGGCGTACTGGCCGTTGACGAGCCCGAACGGAATGACGTCGTCGCGCACGCCGCAGACGCCGCCGACCATGACCTGCGGGCCGATCCGCGTGTACTGGTGCACGGCCGACAGCCCGCCGATGAAGACGAAGTCGCCGATCTCGCAGTGGCCGCCGAGCGTGGCCGAAGTCGCGAAGATCACGTCGTTGCCGACATGACAGTCGTGACCGACGTGGCTGCAATTCATGAAGTAGCCGCGGTCGCCGACCCGTGTGACGCCGCCGCCGGCAACGGTGCCGGCGTTCATGGTGACGGATTCGCGGATGGTGCATCCCGACCCGATCTCCAGCCTGGTGAGCTCACCGCGATGGCTGAGCGACTGCGGCGGGGTGCCGAGCGAGGCAAACGGGTAGATCGTGCAATCATCGCCGATCGTCGTCTGCGCGGTGACATGGACATGACCGATCAGCTTGCAGTTGCGGCCGATGGTGACGTGCGGCCCGATCAGGCAATACGGCCCGATCTCGCTGCCTTCGCCGATCGCGGCGCCGTCTTGCACCCGCGCGGCGGGATCAATCTTGCTCATCAAGAAGGTTTGATTATGCGTTGAAGTCACTCGGTTTTCCGGTGGTTAGCGCGACTTTGCCCGGCCTGTCCAGTGACGTATGATCTCGGCATGTTTCAACGCCGGCTGCGGCAGGCGCGTTAACCGCTCCAGACAACGCAATGGTCAGAACCCTCGCCCTCCTGCTCGCGCAGATTCTCACCGCCCCGATCGTCTCCGAGACGGTCGAGATCGGCGGTCGCGAGGCCGTCGACCTCGCGACGTTCGAATGCCGCGACATCAACCGCAGCACCGTCCTGCAGCGCGTCTGCTACGACCCGGCGAAAGGCGAGCTGATCGTCGCGGTCGGCGGCGCCTATGATCGCTATTGCAACGTGCCGGCCGGCACCGCGGACGCGCTGGCGGGCGCGCCGTCGATGGGCCTGTTCTTCAACCGGAGCATCAGGCACGAGGCCTCGGGCGATCGCTACGCCTGCCGGGCGAAGCCGGGTTAGCGCCGCGCTCAATCCGTCAGCATCGCGCCGACGTCGGCTTCCGCGACGACCTGGCCGGCGACCTTGGCATCGCCGTGAAACCACCACATGGACTTGCGCCGGCCGAGCGAGCGCATGTGATATTCGATGGTGTCGCCGGGCAGCACGGGCTTGCGAAACTTGCACTTGTCGATGGTGAGGAAATACACTGCCCGCGGCTTCTCGGTACCCTCCACCGACTTGATGCCGATCACGCCCGCGGTCTGCGCCATCGCCTCGATCATCATCACGCCGGGATAGACCGGGCGCTCGGGGAAATGCCCCTGGAAGGCCGGCTCGTTGTAGGTCACGTTCTTGATGCCGATGCCGGAGTAGTCGGTGCGGATCTTGATCACCCGATCGATCAGCAGCATCGGAAAACGGTGCGGGAGCGTCTTGAGGATATCGTTGATGTCCACGAGCTCGAACCTGACCGGTGCCTCCTCCATCACTCCTGCCCCTCGTTCTTGGGATTGGTCATGCCGTCGCGCACCAGGCGCTCCACCGCCACGATCTCCCTGAACCACTGTTTGGTCGGCTTGGCAAAAAAACCGCCCCAGCGTCCGTTGGGCGGAATGTCGTCCTTCACGCCGCTCATGGCGGTCACCTGGGCTCCGTCGCCGATCTTGAGGTGATTGTTGATGCCCACCTTGGCTCCCAGCGCCACGTTGTCGCCGATCGTCAGGCTGCCGGCGAGCCCGATCTGGGCCGCGAGCAGGCAGTGCCGGCCGATCGTGACATTGTGGCCGATCTGGACCTGATTGTCGATTTTGGTCCCCTCGCCGATCACGGTGTCGCGCAGGCTGCCGCGGTCGATCGTGGTGCCGGCGCCGACCTCGACGTCGTTCTGGATCAACACGCGGCCGGTCTGCGGCACCTTCAGGTGCCCCTCGGGACCGAAGAAGATGAAGCCGTAGCCGTCCTGGCCGATGCTGCAGCCGGGATGGATCAGGACGTTGTTGCCGATCAGAGCGCACTGGATGGCGGTGCGCGCCCCGACGTTGCAGTCCCGGCCGATCTTCACGCCGGGCCCGATGACCGCCCCCGCCCCGATCACGGTGCCGCTGCCGATCTCGACCTCCGGACCGATCACGGCCAGGGGATCGACGATAACGCCGTCCTCCAGCCGCGCGGTCGAATCGATGATGGCGGACGACGCGATGCCGTCATTGCCGACCCAGGATTGCGGGCGCAGCGCGTCGCCGTGCCATTCGCGGGCGATCCTGACGAAGGCGTGGAACGGCTGCGCCACCCGCAGCACGGCCACATGCGCGGGCACCGTGGCCTCGAAGCGTGGGCTCACCAGGCAGGCGCCGGCCCGGGTCGCCCGAAGCTGGTCGGCATATTTGGGGTTGTCGAAGAAGGCCAGATGCATCGGGCCGGCTTCGTCCAGCGAAGCCAGGCCCGTGACGATCTGGCCGGCCCGCGACGGATCGACCAGCTGCGCCTTGGTCAGCGCGGCGATGTCAGCCAGCCCTGAGGCTGGCGGCTTCCTGAAGAACGTTGGCTGCGCCATTCCACCCCGTCGCGGCCCGGCTGGTGATCCAACTAGAACGTGGTACCGCCGCCGAACCTGAACTGCTGCACGCGGTCATACTTGCCCTTGGTGAGCGGCACGGCGTAATCGAAGCGCAGCGGTCCGAACGGTGACGCCCAGATCAGACCCACGCCCACCGATGAGCGGACGACTCTGCTGTCGTCATACACCAACCCGGTACAGGTTCCAGGCGTGTTCGGGTTGACGGTCGACGGCGTGCAGCCGGCCACGTTGACTTCGTTGGTCACGGTCCAGCTGGTTGGTCCTCGATAGTCGTAGAGACCGCCGGCGTCGGCATAGACTGCGCCCTTCAGGCCCACTTCCTTCGGCAGGAACCAGAACGGCATCTGCAGTTCGAGCGAAGCGCCCCAGTACTTGGTGCCGCCCAGCGCGTCCTGGGTGCCGTACGGGTTCAGGTCGCGCGGACCGATGCCGTTCGGGGCGAAGCCGCGCACGAGGTTCGGGCCCATCTGGAAGTGGTCGAGCATGCGCAGGTCCTTGCCGATCTTGTTGAGCATGCCGCCCTGCAGATGCACCACGCCGACGAGATCGGACACCAGCGACTGGTAGTACTTCGCGTCGAACGCCGTCTTCACGTAGGAGACGTCGCCGCCGACGCCGGCAAAATCCTGCCGGAAGTCGATCAGGAGACCGTCGGTCGGATTCTTGTTGTTGTCGAGCGTGTTGTAGTTCAGCGAGTAGCCGAGCGCCGAGGTCAGCGTCCTGCCGCTCGCAAGTTCCTTGCGCACCGGCAGCGAGGCTTCGCCATTGGCGTAGCAGCCGAGGCTGTTGAACGTCGAACTGAGATCGATCGGCGGCACCTGCGCGGCTGCGAAGGCCGGGCTGGTGTTGGCCGGAACGCCATTGTTGAGACAGTCCGTCAGATACGACGGCA
Organism: Bradyrhizobium sp.; assembly: GCF_028868675.1. Classification (GTDB taxonomy): domain Bacteria; phylum Pseudomonadota; class Alphaproteobacteria; order Rhizobiales; family Xanthobacteraceae; genus Bradyrhizobium. The sequence goes on along the minus strand of NZ_JAGWUA010000151.1, from coordinate 4,992 downwards.
GCGTGATCTCCTGGCGGTAGATCGAGTAGCGCAACTGCAGCGCCAGATCCTCCCGCAGGCTGAAGCCGAGGCGCGGGCTGAAGCCCAGCGTCTTGGTGCCGTAGGAAATGTAGCTGTTGGAGAGCTGCGTGCGCTGATAGAGGTCGAGGCCGAGCGCGACGCGGTAGTCCAGGAGATAGGGCTCGACGAACGACAGCGAGTAGCCGCGCGCATACTGGCCGTAGGTGAACGCCGCCTTGGCGAACAGGCCGCGGCCGAGCAGGTTGCGCTCGGAGATCGACACTTCGGCCAGAGCGCCGTCCGTGGTCGAGTAGCCGCCCGACACCGAGAAGTCGCCGGTCGACTTCTCCTCGAGATCGACCACGAGAATCACGCGGTCGCTGGAGGAGCCCGGCTCCGTGGTGATCTTGACCGACTTGAAGAAGTCGAGGTTCTTCAGGCGCCGCTCGGCGCGGTCGACCAGCGCGCGGTTGTAGGCGTCGCCCTCGGAGATGTCGAACTCGCGCCGGATCACGTAGTCGCGGGTGCGGGTGTTGCCGCGGATGTTGATGCGCTCGATATAGGTGCGCGGCCCCTCGTCGATGTTGAAGACGACCGACACCGTGTGCGCTTCGAAGTTGCGGTCGCCGCCCGGCCGCACCACGGCGAAGGCGCGGCCGCGACGCGAGGCCTCGATCTGCATTTCCTCGACCGACTTCTCGACGGCCTCGACGTTGTAGAGCGAGCCGACGCTGACGCGCGAGTAGCCGCGCAGCGCGTTCGCATCGAAATTGGGAATGCTGGAACGGAAGTCGACCGAAGCGACGCGGTACTGCTGCCCTTCCTCGATCTTGAAGGTGACGAGGAAGCCCTTGCGCTCGGGATCATATTCGGTGAGCGCGGCAACCACCTGCACGTCGGCGAAACCGTGCTTGAGGTAGAAGCGGCGAATCAGGTCGCGGTCGGCCTCGACCCGGTCCGGATCGTAGATGTCGTTGTTGCCGAGGAAGCTCAAGAGATTGCTCTCGTGCGTCTTGATGACGTCCCTCAGGCGATAGGACGAGTAGGCATTGTTGCCGATGAACTCGATCGACTTGACGCCGGTCTTGGCGCCCTCGTTGATCGTGAAGACGAGGTCGACACGATTGTTCGGCTGCTCGATGATCTCGGGCGTGACGTGCACGTCGTAGCGGCCGGAACGGCGATAGATTTCGGCGATGCGCAGCGTGTCGGACTGCACCATCGCGCGCGAGAAGGTGCCGCGCGGCTTGGACTGCACTTCGGCGGAGAGCTGCTCGTCCTTGATCTTCTTGTTGCCCTCGAAGGCGACGCGGCCGATCACCGCGTTCTCGACCACCGAGACCACGATCCGCCCTCCCGAGCGGTTGATCCGGACGTCCTGGAACAGGCCGGTCTCGATCAGGGCCTTCAGGCCGTCGTCGATGGCCGCCTGGTCGAGGTGGCCGCCGGGACCCGGCTTGAAGTAGGAGCGGATCGTCTCGACCTCGACGCGCCGGTTCCCCTCGACGACGATCGACTGAACGGTCTGGGCGGACGCCGACGAAGGCACGAAAACGGCCCCGACCGGGGCAAGCACCGGCACGCCGAACAGGATCAGGGTGGCAAGCAGGCCCCCCCGGACTCGCATTCCAAACTTCATGCGCAACGCGCCCTTATCATTCCAGTACCGGACCCAACCCCACGCCGATCCGGGAGATTCCCCAAGTTCATGCCGCTTGTAGCCAATTTCGCCGACGCCGCAAACGGCCGAGCGCGCCGCAATTCCAATTTCATTCCAAGACGTTGCCCATCGGCAACGTCACAAAAAAGCCCGCTTCACGATGCCGCCAGATGGAGGATGTCGTTGTAGGTCGCAAACACCATCAGCATCAGTACCAGTCCGAGCCCGATTCGAAATCCCATCTCCTGCGCCCGCTCCGACAGCGGCCGCCCCCGTATGGCCTCCACTGCATAGAACAAAAGGTGTCCACCATCGAGCAGCGGGACCGGAAACAGGTTCAGCAGCCCGATCGAGATCGACAGCACGGCGGCCAAGTGAATCAGCGCGGCGAGGCCGATGCTGGCGACCTGCCCCGAAATCTGGGCGATCCGTAAGGGTCCGCCGACCTGGTCGGCGGCTTCGCGGCCGGCAAAGACGCCACCGATATAGGCGAGCGTGCGGTCGATCACGAACCAGGTTTCCTTGACGCCGAGCCACAGGGCGGTCGCCGGATCGACCCGCTCGGTGACGGTGTCGCCGGCCGCGGTCTGGCGGGTAATTCCGAGCACGCCGAGGCGGTGCATGTTGCCGAAGGGGTCCTTCACCTCCCGCAGTTCCGGGGTGCCGGTGAGTTGGACGCTGGTGTCGCCGCGCTTCACGGTGAAAGTCAGCTTCTCGCCGGCGTGGGTTCCGACGATGCGCTGCATGTCGGAGAAGCTTCCGATCTTGGTATCGTCGATTGCGGTCACGACGTCGCCGACCTGGAAGCCCGCGGCCGCCGCAGCGCTGTTGGCCTCGATCTTGTCGACCCGGGCGGTGGTCGAGGGTTTGCCAAAGAAGGTGAACAGGCAGGTGAAGATCACGATCGCAAGAATGAAATTCGCGATCGGTCCGGCCGCGACGATCGCGGCGCGGGGGCCAACCTTCTTGTGATGGAAGCTGCCGTCGCGCTCCTCGGCCGTCATCGCGGCGAGCGTCTCGGCCGACGGCGTCGAGGCCTCGGTGTCGTCGCCGAAGAATTTGACGTAGCCGCCGAGCGGCACCGCCGAAATCTTCCAGCGCGTGCCATGGCGGTCGTTGAAGCCCACGAGTTCCGGTCCGAAGCCGAGCGAAAAGGTTAACACCTTCACGCCGCTCCAGCGCGCGACCAGGAAATGGCCGAGTTCGTGGAAGAAGACGACGATCGTGAGGACGAACAGGAAGGGGACGACGTAGCCGGTGAGCCCATGGCCCAACGTATTGAAACTATGCAGGAAAAACTCGGACATCCACTTCCCCTCAGCCGAAGCCCAAGGCTCCGGTCCCCAACCTTCTAGGATGCCTTTAAGGCAATTTGAGGCAATAGGGCGGCAGCCCTATTTCGCGCATTATGGTCAACGGCGATGGCGTCGTCGGCCGATGACAGAGGCGTCAGGTTGCCCCCCCTGATCCAGTCCTCCAGCGTCGCCTCCACCAGCCGCGCGATGGCGCCGAAGCGGATCTTGCCGGCGATGAAGGCCGCCACCGCGACCTCGTTTGCGGCATTGAAGACGGTGGTCGAGCCGCGGCCGGTCCTCAGCGAATCGTAAGCGAGCCGCAGGCCGGGGAAGCGCTCGAAGTCGGGCGCCTCGAACGTCAGCTGGCCGACCTTGGCGAGATCGAGCCTGGCCGCGGGTCCCTTGATGCGGTCGGGCCAGCCGAGGCAATGGGCGATCGGCGTGCGCATGTCGGGCGCGCCGAGCTGGGCCACCACGGAGCAATCGGAAAACTCCACCATGCCGTGGATGATCGACTGCGGATGCACCAGCACGTCGATCTCCTCGGGCGCCAGCGCGAACAGATAGGACGCCTCGATCACCTCGAGCCCCTTGTTCATCATCGAGGCGGAATCAATCGTGATCTTCTGGCCCATGCTCCAGTTCGGATGCTTGAGCGCCTGCGCCAGCGTCGCCTGCTCGATGTCGGCGCTCTTCCAGGTCCGGAACGGACCGCCCGACGCCGTGATGATGACGCGGACGAGCTCGTCGCGATTGCCCGAGCTCAGCGCCTGGAACAGTGCGTTGTGCTCTGAATCGGCCGGCAGGATGCAGGCCTTGGCCTTCGCCGCGCGCTGCATGAAGAAATCGCCGGCGCAGACCAGGCACTCCTTGTTGGCGAGCGCGACGGTGGCGCCGCGATCGACCGCGGCGAGTGCCGGCTTCAATCCGGCCGCGCCGCTGACCGCCGCCATCACCCAGTCGGCAGGCCGCGCCGCCGCCTCGATCACTGCGCTCTCGCCGCCGCCGCACGCAATGCCGGTGCCGGCCAACGCGTCCTTGAGCTCGGCAAGCTTGGACGCATCGCCGATCGCGACGAAGCGCGCGGAAAATTCCTTCGCCAGCTTCGCGAGCGCCTGCACGTTGCTGTTCGCGGTCAGGGCCTCGACCCGGTAGCGATCCGGCGAGGCGCGCAACAGATCCATCGTGCTGTCGCCGATCGAGCCGGTGGCGCCGAGGACGGTGACGCTGCGCGCGACCGCCGCCGCGGCCTTGTTGTTACGCAAAGGGACTGCGCTCATTCTCTCACCAAACCATAAGACCGCTTCCCGCGCCATGCACACCATGGCGGAGGAAACCGACGATCCAGGCCACGAAGATCGCGGCAATGAAGCCGTCCAGGCGGTCCATCAGACCGCCATGGCCGGGAATTAAGTGGCTGGAATCCTTGACTCCGAAGCGGCGCTTCACCGAGGACTCGAAGAGGTCGCCGCACTGCGAGACGACAGACAGGATCGCGGCGAGCGACAATAGCGGAACCGCCTTGCCAAGGCCGAAGGCGGCAAAGCCGGCGGCCACCGCAAGGCTGGCGCCGAAGCCGCCAAGCGCCCCGGCCCAGGTCTTCTTCGGGCTGACGCGCGGCCATAATTTGGGGCCGCCGATGCTGCGGCCGGCAAAATAGCCACCGATGTCGGTGGCCCATACCAGGAGCAGCACGAACATCAGTGCGGCAAATCCATTGACCGGATCCTGCCGCAGCAGCACGGAAGCCGCGAGCGCCGCCACCGCGTAGAGAAAGCCCGCCGCGGCCCAACCGCGCTTGCCGCTCGCGAGAAAGCCGATCCAGGCGAGCCCGAGGATGCCGATCAGGGATGCAAGCCCGAGCCAGCCCAGCGCAACGGCAAAGCCGATGACGGCGAGCGAGATCGTGCCGGAGGCGGTGACCGCCACCTGCCCTGCTCCGACTACGATCAGCCATTCCACGAACAGGCCGATCGAGGCCAACGTGACCAGCAGGGCCCACAGCCCGCCGCCGGCATAGGCCAGCGCGATCGCGAG
>NZ_JAGWUA010000353.1 GCF_028868675.1 Bradyrhizobium sp. | reverse complement strand
GCGGTGTGCTTCTGGAAGTCGTGCATCAGGATGATGCCCTTGCCGAGCTTGTCGAGCTTCTTCATCACGGTGTCGATCACCTTCTCGGGCTTGGAAGCCTTGAAGTCGAAGGAATCGAGGTCGCAGGAGAAGATCGCGATGTTGCGGTTGCCGAGATAGGTGACCATCTCCGGCGGATGCTGCAGCGCCGGGAAGCGGAAGAATGGCGCGGGCGAGATGCCGCCGAGCGCCCATTTCACCGCGGAAAAGCCCTTCTCGATCTCGTCCTTGCGCTGCTGCTCGTTGAGCTTCTTGTTGTTGAGATTGGCGTGCGACCAGGTGTGCGCGCCGATGGTATGGCCGGCGGCGTAGACCTGCTTCAGGATCTCCGGCTCGTAGGTCGAGTGCTTGCCGATCGGGAAGAAGATGCCGGTGGTGCATTCGTCGGCGAGCGCCTTCAGCACCGCAGGCGTGTTGTGCGGCCAGGGGCCGTCGTCGAAGGTCAGCACCACCTCGTGGTCGCGCAGGAAGTCGAGTTCCTTGAAGTGCTCGAAGCCGAAGCCAGGTCCGCCGGTGGTGTCGATCTCGACGGTGCGGGCGACGCCGAGCGCGTTCGGGTTGTTGCAGGCCGCGCGCGCCGGCTGCGCCCCCTGTTGCGGCGGAGGCGGATTCGCGGCGGCGGCTTGCGGCGCGGGAGCGGCCGCTGCCGGAGCGGCAGCTGCGGCCGCGGGCGCGCTTGCCGCCGCTGCGATCGGCTTCGCTGCCGGGGTCTGCGACCATGCGGCGCCCGCCATGCAGAGAGACATCGCGCTCGCCAAAATCAGTCCTGCCGCAACACGCATGTTGTTGTCCTCGAGAGATTGATCCCGTTGTTTGGCCGCGGCTTTTTCGTCGCCAGCCAAACCCTTCCTGCCCCAGATCATACTAGCCTAGAGGGTGGGCCGCCGCCATTGCAACGGCTGTTTGGCGCGACGCCCCAATTGTGCCCAATTGCGTTTGCGATCAGCTGTCGGCCAGCGCCCTTGCGACCGCGGTCTTGATCCTGGTGTCGGTCGGCTCGACGGCGGAAGGAAACACTTCGGCGATATAGCCGTCGCGCCCGAGCAGGTATTTGTGGAAGTTCCAGCGCGGAACCTCCTTCGGCCGGACCTCCGCCGCCCATTTGTAGAAGGGATGAGCGTTCGGCCCGACCACGACGGCCTTGGCCGCAATCGGGAAGGTAACGCCGTATTGGTTGTGCGCGGTCTCCGAGATCTCGGTGACGCCGCCCGGCTCCTGGCCGCCGAAGTCATTGGAGGGCACACCGATGACGGTCAGGCCGCGTCCGCGGAACTCGCTCCAGAGTTGCTGCAGCCCGGCATATTGCGGGGTGTAGCCGCACAGCGAGGCCGTGTTGACGATGATCAGCGGTCGCCCGGTGAAGGCAGCGAGCCGGATATCCTCGCCGGACAGCGCCGGAAAGGAGAACGCGTAGGCGGACATTCGGCTCATCGCGCCTTGCGCGAAGGCGCCGGCTTGCGGTGCCGTGATCGTGGCGAGCGCCGCGCCGACAAGACTTCTGCGGTCCAACATGGCGGTCTCGCCCCCAGCATGATCCGAAACACGCATCATAGCGCGCGCGATCTGTCGTCCCGCTCAACATCGCGTGACGCGCACGCCGCCATCGGGTTAGCGCAGGCGGACGATGAAGTCGGTGCCTTCGCCGGTCTCGCCCTGATTGATGCCCTGGTCCGACACGATGATGGAGCCGCCGCTGGTCAGCATCTCGTTGATTCTCGCCATGGCGTCGGCGGGGACCGTGATGCGGTCCAGCGCCTCGGCAGGGCTGTCGGGCGTGATCGCGGGCTTGGCGGCAACCGGAATGGCACCGGCCATGCGCTGCCGGCGCGTATGGCGCCCCTCGTTCTCGCGTCCGACGGAGCGGACGCTGACGGGCAGCGACACCACCGACCAGCGCAAGGCATTGGAATCGGTCTTGTCGACTTCGGCGGTGAAGACGTGCGTGCCGAGCGGACGATCGCTGGGCGCGATCGTCACGGGTGCGTCGAACAGCGGCGCAAAATTCTGCCGCACATAGATCTTGGAATCCTTGCGGCTGATGAACACCGCGATCTGGCCGGCGCGTTTCGGCGGCTTCGGCCTGGCGGCAGGCGCCGGCTCGGCGAGGCGGGTCTGGTCCTTCTTCGCGTCCGCTGCCGCGGGCTGCGCCGAGGTCGTTGCGGTCGCGGCCATGTCGGGCTTCTTCGCAACCTCCGTTGCCTCGACCTTCGCAAATTCGGCCTTCACGGACTCCGGCTTGGACGTCTCGGCGTTGACCGTCTCGGTCTTGGCAGGCTCCAACTTCTCAGCTTCGGCCTGCTCGG
>NZ_JAGWUA010000352.1 GCF_028868675.1 Bradyrhizobium sp. | reverse complement strand
GTCTCGCGCGGGCTTGCGCTTGCATGTGCGATGACGTCGCCGCGCTCGATGAACAATTCGCGGTCGAGCGTGATGCCGACCGAGCGGCCGGCGCCCTGCGGCCCCGCCACCGGCGTCAACGGCCAGCTTTCGACCGTCTTGATTCTCGCGATCTTGCCGGCTGGCATGATTACGATCTCGTCGCCGGCGGAGAGACTTCCGGACTCGATGCGGCCGCCCACGATGCGGCGGTCGTCGAATTTGTAGATCGCCTGCACCGGGAGGCGCAGCGCCAGCGCTTCGAGCGGCCGTGCCGGCTCGAGGCCATCGAGCGCCTCGACCACCGTCGGCCCCTCGTACCAGCCGATGCGGTCGGTCCGCCCCGCGACGCCGTCGCCGTCGCGGGCCGAGATCGGGATCACCGCAGAGGGCGTGATGCCGAGGCCCTTGAGATGCGCCGAAATTTCCCGGCTGATCTCCCCGAAGCGATCCGCACTGAAATCGACGCGATCCATCTTGTTGACGACGATCGCGACCTGCTTCACGCCGAGCAGGTGCAGGAGATAGCCGTGTCGGCGTGTCTGGTCGCGCACGCCCTCCAGCGCATCGATGATCAGCACCGCACCGTCGGCCTGCGAGGCGCCGGTGATCATGTTGCGCAGGAACTCGGCGTGGCCGGGCGCGTCGATCAGCACGATATCGCGCGAATTGGTGCGGAAGCGAATCTGCGTGGTGTCGATGGTGATGCCCTGGTCGCGCTCGGTCTGCAGGGCGTCGAGCAGGAACGACCATTCGAACGGCATGCCGCGCCGCGTGCTGACCGCCCTCAGCATCTCGAGCTTGCCTTCGGGCAGGCTGCCGGTCTCGTGCAGGAGGCGGCCGACCAGGGTCGACTTGCCGTGGTCGACATGGCCGACGATGACGATGCGCACCTGCGGTCGCGTCGTGCCGTTCGGCATCGACGTCGTGCCGTTCGGCATCGATGTTGGCGTCGCCGACAGCGCGGGATTGAGGATCATGTTCATGGCGGCGCCCGTTTTCATGATAGGGATCGGAGCGGGAAATCAGAGATAGCCGGCGACGCGAAGCCGCTCGAAGGCGTCCTCGGTCTCGTGGTCGAGCGCGCGGCCGGCGCGCTCCGGCACCCTGGTCTGCTCCAACTCGATCAGGATCTCGTCGATGGAGGCGGCGGTCGAGTTGACGGGGAAGGTGATGTCGGCGTCGCCCAGCGAGCGATAGCGCTTGCCGTTGCTGGAGAGGTAGAGCGGAATGATCGGGATGTTCTCGCGCTTGGTATAGGCCCAGATGTCGGCCTCGGTCCAATGCAGGATCGGATGGATGCGCAAGTGCGCGCCGGTCGGCGGCGAGGCGTTGAACTGGTCCCAGAACTCCGGCGGCTGGTCGCGCACGTCCCAATTGCCTTCCAGGCCGCGCGGCGAGAACACCCGCTCCTTGGCGCGCGTCGCCTCCTCGTCGCGCCGGATGCCGGCGATCAGGCCGTCAAAGCCGTATTTGGCGAGCGCCATCTTCAACCCCTCGGTCTTGCGCGCGGCGGAGCGGGCGGCCGGCGGCAGGGTCGGGTCGACGGCGTCGATCGGCGGGCAGGGCTCGACACGCAGATCGAGATCCCATTCCTTGCCGTAGCGATCGCGGAAGCGGTACATCTCCGGAAATTTCTTGCCGGTATCGACGTGAAGTGCGGGAAACGGCATGCGGCCGAAGAACGCCTTCCGCGCCAGCCAGATCATCACGTTGGAGTCCTTGCCGAGCGACCACAGCAGCGCAATCTTCTTCAGCCGCGCGAAGGCCTCGCGGAAGATGTAGATGCTCTGCGCCTCGAGTTGGTCGAGATGGTCCATGCTCGGCGCCGCCGTCCGCAGATCGGCGGAAAATTCTGGCGCGAGGCCCCGCGCGACGGGCTCGGGCTTGGGCAGTCGAACTGCAGCGGAATCGTCCTTGAGAAGATGCATCTCTGCCACTTTGCGTCTAGAGGCGAAAATTCTATACTGATTGAGCGCAAGAGAAGAAAAAATTTCTCTTTGCGCGCACGAAACGACACATATATAGAAAATAATTCCAGTCAACCCCGTGGTGGGGAAGCGAGTATCGCATGCGCTTCTTGCCGGTGTTTCTCGATCTGACGGCCGGTTCGGTGCTTCTCATCGGCGCCGGAGATATCCTGCAGGCGAAGTTGCGCGTGCTGGCTGCTGCCGGCGCGCACATTCGCGTGCATGCGCTCGACGGCAATCGCGAACTTTGCGGTCTCAGCGTCACCGAGGCGGAGCGCGTCGCCTTTGCCGACGGCGATCCGCTCACGGCCGATCTCTCGGGTGTCATCGCCATCGTGTGCGCCGGCGCCGGCGAGATCGGCGTCGCCATGT
>NZ_JAGWUA010000150.1 GCF_028868675.1 Bradyrhizobium sp. | reverse complement strand
CGCGCGCGCGGGCTTGCCAAGCGCATCAACACGCCGCTCGCCATCATCGACAAGCGCCGCGAGCGCGCCGGTGAATCCGAAGTGATGAACGTGATCGGGGATGTCGCCGGCTTCACCTGCATCCTGATCGACGACATCGTCGATTCCGGCGGCACGCTGGTGAACGCGGCCGATGCGCTGATCGCCAAGGGCGCCAGGGACGTCTACGCCTACATCACCCACGGCGTGCTCTCCGGCGGCGCCGCCGCGCGCATCGCCTCGTCCCGGCTGAAGGAGCTGGTGATCACCGACTCGATCCAGCCGACGGACGCGGTCGCCAAGTCGCCGAACATCCGCACCCTGCCGATCGCCAGCCTGATCTCGGACGCGATCGCCCGCACCGCGTCGGAAGAGTCGGTGTCGAGCCTGTTCGACTGAGTTTTCCTACCTTGCTCGCTTGCGGGGAGAGAGGTCGACATTCAAGCGCAGCTTGAATGTCGGGTGATGGCGAGGATTTGCTGCGACGCAACGAGACTGCCGCCGAGATGCTGATGCGCCATCCCACCCGTGAGCGCGACGAAATGCATGCCGAGCATCGCGGTGTAACGCATGCCGGACACCGCGATGCCGAAGGCGCTCGAAACTCACGATCAGGCGAACGCCTTCCTGCTGCGCCATGAAGGCGCGCAATCAGGATGAGGAGATGGCGCCTTGCAAACCACCCTTACACGATCCCCGCCGCGACCTGGCCGCGCAGCCGCTCCAGGCTGAGCAGGGTGCTGGCGCAGGCTTCCGCGACCTCGACGCCCTTGGTGGCGAAATGCTTGCGGAAGAAATCGTAGTGCACCTCGGTCTCGTGGAATTGCTGCGGCGTCAGCACGGCCGAGAACACCGGCACTTCGGTGCGCAACTGCACGTCCATCAGCGCCTTGATCACGGTGTCGCTGACGAATTCGTGGCGATAGATGCCGCCGTCGACCACGAGCCCGGCCGCGACGATCGCGGTGTAGCGCCGCGTCTTGGCTAGGATCTGCGCGTGCAGCGGGATCTCGAACGAGCCCGGCACCTCGAACACGTCGACGTTTGTGATGTGCCGCAGCCCGGCCTCGCGCAGGAAGGCGATGCGGGCTTCCCTGACCACGTCGTGGTGCCAGCAGGCCTCCACGAAGGCGACCCGCTGCGGTTTTGCGAAGCGCGGATATTGCGGCACCGGCGGCGGCCGATCTTGAAGAATGTCTTGGGGAACCGGCGGCGGCTGGACGTGAGCGTCCTGGGACGCGGTCTGGGAAGTCTGGATTTCGGCGTCTTGCAACATCTGATTCATGGCTTTCCTCTTCAAAGGACCAGAATCAGGGCACACGGAACGACGAGCGGCCGCGAAACCTCGCGGCAGCCACCGACCGTTCTCTTTCATCCGGACTTTGACCGTCGGCTTCGGATTCACACCGAATCTGCTGACCCTTCCCTTTTGAGGGGGAAGGCGCTCGCGGGCTTGGGCCTCATCGACCCTTACCGCCGGTGGGGACTTTCACCCCGCCCTGAGAACATCAGCCGCTCAGGATTGAACGGCCTAGCTCGAAATATGACGCCCTCAGGCCGGGGCGGCAAGCGCCTTCGGCATTGGGAAACTGCATGGTCCCATGAGCTCAGGGCGAAACTCCCCCAGGGCCGCCCCGCCGGGTTCGGCCGTTAACGATTGAGGCTCCGGTCGAATCCGATTCCGGTTTGTTCTCAAATTAATGGATCAGCTGTGGACGAGCCGCTGCAACCCTGTGGACGGACTCGGGGCACAGTTGCGCAGATTCCGCAAATCACATCACTTGATCGCCGACGGGCCCGCGCTGATCCGGTTTGGTTCCGAGCCAAGCAAGGAGAGGAAGTGCGCCGGGCCAACCGCGTGCGTATCACGACAACAAGAAGGCAAGAGGTCGAGACGGCATGTCCCTGCTCGAAAGCGCTATCGATTCCCGAAGCCACCCGTTGACGGTGGTCGAGGACATTGCCGCCAGCAACAACTGGCCGTTCGAACGTTCCGGCGAAGACGAACTCACGATCATCTCCAAGGGGCAGTGGACCGACTATCAGCTCTCCTTCACCTGGATGGGCGAGATCGAGGCGCTGCATCTGGCCTGCGCCTTCGACATGAAGATTCCGGTCGCGCGCCGGAACGAGGTGCAGCGGCTCGTCGCCGCCATCAACGAGCAATTGTGGATCGGCCATTTCGACCTCTGGACCCACACCGGGATGCTCATGCACCGCCAGGCCCTGGTGCTGCCGGGCGGCCTGACCGCCTCGCCCGCGCAATGCGAGAGCATGCTGGGCGGCGCCATCAACGCCTGCGAACGCTATTATCCGGCGTTCCAGTTCGTGGTGTGGGCCGGCAAGTCCACCGCGGAAGCGATGGACGCCGCGATGTTCGACACCGAGGGGGAAGCGTAAGGCCGCTTCCTCAACAAGACTCGTCATGCGCGGGCTTGACCCGCGCATCCATCAAGACGAGTCATTCGATGGGATGGATTGCCGGGTCAAGCCCGGCAATGACAGCTCAATGCTTGTTGCCCGCTTCTCGATCCACTAGAACCGCCTGTGGTAACGCGACGAGCGCAGGCGCCCGCGCGGGAGTCTCCGCCTTCGCGGGGACGACACCGAATTTGCGGCAGCATCGATGAGCAACAACAGCACCCTTCAAGACGTCACCGGCACCATCCTGCTCGCCGGCGCGGGCAAGATGGGCGGGGCGATGCTGACCGGTTGGCTGGCGGGAGGGCTGGACCCGCGCCGCGTCGCGGTGATCGAGCCGCATCTCGCGCCCGAGATCGGCGCGCTGGCCGAAAAGGGCGTCGTGCTCAATCCCGACGCGAAGGCCGCGGGTTCGATCGAAACACTCGTCGTCGCGGTCAAACCGCAATCCTTCCGCGAGGCGGGCGCGGCGCTGAAGCCGTTCGTCTCCGCGACCACCTCTGTGGTTTCGATTATGGCGGGCACCACCATCGCCGCACTGCAGGAGGTCTGCGGCGGCGCGGTGGTGCGCGCGATGCCGAACACGCCGGCCGCGATCGGCCGCGGCATCACGGTCGCGGTCGCGGCATCCAACGTCAGCGCGAAGCAGCGCGCCGTCGCCGACGCGCTGTTGCGCGCGACCGGATCGGTCGAATGGGTCGCGGATGAGGGCCTGATGGACGCGGTCACCGCCGTGTCCGGCTCGGGTCCCGCCTACGTCTTCCTGCTCGCCGAGGAACTCGCGCGCGCCGGGGTCGAGGCTGGCCTGCCCGAACAGCTTGCGACGAAGCTGGCGCGCGAGACCGTCGCCGGCTCCGGCGAACTCTTGCACCGCTCGGACCTGCCGTCGAGCAAGCTGCGCGAAAACGTCACCTCGCCCGGCGGCACCACGGCGGCCGCACTCACCGTGCTGATGGGCGAACGTGGCCTGCGCGATCTCATGATCCGCGCGATCGCCGCCGCGACGAAGCGGTCGAAGGAGCTCGCGAAGTAGTCCAGTGCCGTTACGGCTGCTTCTCCAGCCCGCCGAACCGCTTGGTGAAGCTGCCGTAGTTGACCAATCCGCGGGCGTGGCGGCCGTCGCCGATCTTGCGCGCGCCGTCGAAAGCCTCGACCTCGAAACGGATCACGCGGCGCTCGACCGCGATCACGCAGGCCGTGGTGCGCACCGTCGCGCCGACCGGCGTTGCCGCGAGATGGCGGACATTGACCTCGGTGCCGACGGTGATCCAGCCCGGCTGCAGCGCGGCGCGGATCGCCTCGCTCGAGGTCATCTCCATCTCGAGGATCATCATCGGCGTCGCATAGACCAACGGCATCCCCTTGACGAAATGCCCGACCGTGCGCTCCGGCGGCACCACCAGCAGCCGCTCGGCGCTCATGCCGATCTTGATGAAGTCGCGTGCGTCCATGGTACCTCGATCTCACTGTCGTCCCGGACAAGCGAGCGGAGCGAGCGCCGATCCGGGACCCCCGCGCGAGCGCGCTTGCGCTCGTCGCGATAACCACAGGGAGTAGTTTGGCGAAGACTGGAATTGGCAGATCGCGCCACAACCGCTCCCTGTGGTTATGGGTCCCCGCGTTCGCGGGGACGACTCGCGGTTAGATCGTGCTCGCGATCACTTCTTCGCGTTGCGCTCGATGAAGGTCTTGCCGCCCTTCATCTTGTTGTTGTGCGGGGCTTCGTTGATCTGCACCACGACGGCTTCCGGATCGACGCCTGCGTGCTTGACGATCGCGTTGGTGATGTCGAGCATGATGGCCTTCTTCTGCTCGTCGGTGCGGCCGGCGGCGAGATTGATCGTGACCTCAGGCATTGTCGTTCTCTCCCTGTCGTTTCTGTTCATCGTCCGGTCGCAACCCTCATGAGGGCTGACGGGTTGCCAGTCGCGTCCGGCCGGCCATCATTTGAAAGATGGATGCGCGGGTCAAGCCCGTGCATGACGATTGAAAGGAATGGCTAGCCCCAGCGCACGTCATGGCGCGCCAGCACCTCGCGCACCTTGGCGACCAGCTCCGTCTCGCTGCAGGAGAATTGCGCCGGGCGGCTCTCGCGCCATTCCTGGTTGGAGGCGATCGCCGCGGCGGCCTTGGCGCCCTCGATCAAATCCTTGATCTGCACCTCGCCGCGCGCCTTTTCGTCGGAGCCCTGGATGATCACGCAGGGCGAGTTGCGGCGGTCGGCATATTTGAGCTGGTTGCCCATGTTCTTGGGATTGCCGAGATAGAGCTCGGCGCGGATGCCGGCGTTGCGCAAGCTTGCCACCATCGTCTGGTAGTCGGCGACGCGGTCGCGGTCGAACACGGTGACCACGACGGGGCCGAACTCCTTTCCCGTGTCGAGCTTGCCGAGCAGCGTCAGTGCCGCCTGCAGCCGCGACACGCCGATCGAGAATCCGGTCGCCGGCACCGGCTCGCCGCGGAAACGCGAGACGAGACCGTCATAACGCCCACCGCCGCCGACCGAGCCGAACCGCACCGGCCGGCCCTTCTCGTCCTTGGTGTCGAGCAGCAGTTCGACCTCGTAGACCGGGCCGGTGTAGTATTCGAGGCCGCGGACGACGGAAGGATCGATCTTGATGCGATCTTCGCCATAGCCGGCGGCAGTCACGAGCTTGCTGATCTGACCCAGCTCATCGCGGCCTTGTTGCCCGATCGCACTCGCGCTGAGCCGCGGGTCGACCGGCGCATCCTTGTTCTGTTCGATGGCGGAGACGACGAGCGCAATGTCAGCGTCCTTCAGCCCCGCGCCCTTGGTGAAATCGCCCGATTCATCCTTGCGGCCCTCGCCGAGCAGTTGCCGCACGCCGACGATCCCGAGCCGGTCGAGCTTGTCGATGGCGCGCATGATGGTCAGCCATTGCTGGTCATCGGCGATGCCGAGCGCATCCCTGACGCCATCGAGCACCTTGCGATTGTTCACCTTCACCACATAGGAGCCGCGCGCGATCCCGAGCGCCTCCATGGTGTCGGCGGCCATCATGCACATCTCGGCATCGGCCGCGGGCGAAGCGGAGCCGACGGTGTCGGCGTCGAACTGCATGAACTGGCGGAAGCGCCCCGGTCCCGGCTTCTCGTTGCGGAAGACGTAGCCGACGCGATAGCTGCGATAGGGCAGCACCAGGCTGTCGGAGCCGTAGCGCTCGCCGACATAGCGGGCGAGCGGCGCGGTCAGGTCGTAGCGCAAGGAGACCCACTGCTCGTCGTCGTCCTGGAACGAGAACACGCCCTCGTTGGGACGGTCCTGGTCGGGCAGGAATTTGCCGAGCGCGTCGGTATATTCGAACGCCGGCGTCTCCACCGGCTCGAAGCCGTAGCGCTCGTAGACGATGCGGATCTTGTCCAGCATCGCGCGCGTCGCGGCGATCTCGGCGGGCCCGCGATCGGCGAGCCCCCGCGGCAGCCGCGCCTTCAGTTTCTGGGGCTTTTTGGGTTTCTCGGCCATCCGCGGCGTTTATCAGTCGAGGCGCGGTGCGGCAACCGCTGCCGTCCATTGGTACGCTGTCATTTCCGGAGCGTTGCGAAGCGGCGAGCCCCGTGGAGATTGCGCTCCCCGGATGCTGCGCAGCGCGCCGCCCTTGCGGCGTGGTGCGCTGCTGATCCGGGGTCCGTCCGAGGGGTCCGGGGTCTGCGGTGCACCGCTAAGAAGTGCTGCACCGCGTCCGGGACACGAGAGCCGCGCCCCTCACAGCACCTTCCGGATCCAGTTGTGCGGGTCGTTGGTCCGGCCGTACTGGATGTCGACCAGCTGCTTGCGCAAGCCCATGGCGACCGGGCCGGCTTCCCCGCCACTGATGACGAAATCGCCGCTGGCCGAGCGCACCTTGCCGATCGGCGAGATCACGGCCGCCGTGCCGCAAGCGAATGCTTCCTTCAGCCTGCCGCTCGCGGCATCCGCGCGCCATTGGTCGATCGAATAGGGCTCCTCGCGCACCGTTTTGCCGGCATCCCTGGCGAGCGCGATGATGGAGTCCCGCGTGATGCCGGGCAGGATGGTTCCGAGCGGCGGCGTCGAGAGCGAGCCGTCGTCGAACACGAAGAACACGTTCATGCCGCCGAGCTCCTCGACAAAGCGGCGCTCGATCGCATCGAGGAACACGACCTGGTCGCAGCCGTGCTGGATCGCCTCGGCCTGCGCGCGCAGGCTCGCGGCGTAATTGCCGCCGCACTTCACCGCGCCGGTGCCGCCGATCGCGGCCCGCGTGTAGTTCTCCGACACCCAGATCGACACCGGCGCCGGCCCGCCCTTGAAATAGGAGCCGACCGGCGAGGCGATGACGGCGAAGATGTATTCGGCGGACGGCTTGACGCCGAGGAACACCTCGCTCGCGATCATGAAGGGCCGCAGGTAGAGACTGCCCTCGCCGCCAGGGATCCAGGCGCGGTCGATGCGCACGATCTGCTCGACCGCCTCGATGAACACGTCGTCCGGGATCGGCGCCATGGCCATGCGCTCGGCCGAATCGTGGAAGCGTTTGGCGTTGGCGTCGGGGCGGAACAGGTTCACGCCGCCGTCGTCGCGCTTGTAGGCCTTCAACCCTTCAAAGATCTCCTGCGCGTAGTGCAGGACGGCGCCGGCCGGATCGAGCGCGAAATTGGCGCGGGCTTCGACCCGCGCGCCATGCCAGCCCTCGGCCTGGCTGTAGCGGACCACGGCCATGTGATCGGTGAAGACCCGGCCGAAGCCGAGGTCCACGAGCTTCGCCGCGCGCTCCTTCTCGGACGTCGGATTCGCCGCAGGCTGGATGTCGAATTTCAAACTCATTGCCTTGCCTCCCGCTGTCGAAATCGGCGCGATGTCCGGCGCCGGCCTGTCCGCTCCAGGCCCAGGGGTCGGAACGGTTCGGACTTGACCGTCGCCAGCCTTGCTACGGCCGGTTTCCGCGTCCAGCATGTGGCGACAGGACATGCTTTTGCGGAAGGCGGAAGTCCAGTATGTTTTGCCGAAATGCCGCTCGACAATCGCACGGTAGATCAGGTCCGGCCGTGGTCGCCTGTCCGGCTCTCCCCGGCCGCCCTTGAGAACGTCACCTGGAACGAGACGATCTAAAATTTCGTCCGGCTTGATCGTTTTGTAACATTGAACCCAAGATACGTCAATATGCCTGACATAAATTTCGCCACCCCCTTGCAATCCGCCGTCGACGCCAAGCCGACAGCGCCCGACGGGAGCAATTTGCGCTGGGATATCATCGAGCTGCTGTTCTTCGCCTACCGCGATTTCGTCGGCGATCCCGACCAGGAGCTGGAGGCGTTCGGCTTCGGCCGCGCCCATCACCGCGTCCTGCATTTCGTCTATCGCTATCCCGGCCTGAAGGTCGCCGACCTCCTCGACGTCCTGCGCATCACCAAGCAGTCGCTCGGGCGCGTGCTCAAGCAGCTCCTCGACGAGGGCTACATCGTGCAGAAGACCGGCGACAATGACCGCCGCCAGCGCCTGCTCTATGCGACGCCGAAGGGCGAGGCGCTGGTCGCCAAGCTCGCGGGCCTGCAGACCACTCGCATCAACAAGGCGCTCGCCGAGATGGCGCCGCAGGACGCGGAGACGGTGAAGCGCTTCCTGCGCGCCATGATCGACCGCGACGATCCGGACAAGGTGCTGCAGACGATCTTCGCCTCCGGCAACCCAGGCGCAAAGGAGTGACCGTGCCGCTCGCCGCCACTCTCGCCCGCCCGCCGGCGCGCCCGGCCGACGACGCGCCGCACCTGCTCCTGGTCGACGACGACCGCCGCATCCGCGATCTGTTGTCGCGCTTCCTCGCCGCCGAAGGCTACCGCGTCACCACCGCCGCGAGCGCGGGCGATGCCCGCGCCAAGCTGCTCGGCCTCCACTTCGACCTCCTGATCCTCGACGTGATGATGCCCGGCGAGACCGGCTTCGACCTCGCCCGCTTCATCCGCCAGTCCTCCTCCGTGCCGATCGTGATGCTGACCGCCCGCCACGAAGCCGAAGCCCGCATCGAGGGCCTGCAGATCGGTGCCGACGATTACGTGGCAAAACCGTTCGAGCCGCGGGAGCTCGCGCTGCGCATCAACAACATCCTCAGGCGCACCGCGCCGCCGCAGGCGGCCGCGCTGGAGAAGATCGCATTCGGACCCTACGTATTCCACCTCGACCGCGGCGAATTGCGCCAGGGCGAGGAAGTGATCCACCTGACCGACCGCGAACGCGAGATGCTGCGCGTCCTCGCCGAGGCGCCTGGCGACACCGTGCCGCGCAGCGCGCTGACCGGCAACGGCAGCGTCAACGAGCGCGCCGTCGACGTGCAGATCAACCGCCTGCGGCGCAAGATCGAGCGCGATCCCGCCAATCCGCTGTTCCTGCAGGCGGTGCGCGGCATCGGCTACCGCCTGGTCGCCTCGCCTTAAGCCGTTCGATGAAGCGCGACCGATGAGCACGATCGATACCGGCCTGACGCTGCTCCGAAGCGCCGCCGGCCGCGTGTCAGCGGCCAACGGCTGGATGGGCAACGCGTTCAAGAGCTGGATGCCGACTGGTCTCTACGCCCGCGCGCTGCTCATCATGATCGTGCCGATGGTGGTGCTGCAGTCGGTCGTCGCCTTCGTGTTCATGGAGCGGCACTGGAACACGGTGACGCGGCGGCTGTCGGCCGCGGTGGTGCAGGACGTTGCGGCGCTGATCGACGTCTACAAGGGCTATCCGCAGGACAGGGATCGCGACCTGATCCGCCGCATCGCGCAGCAGCGCCTGGGGCTGGTGGTCGACTTCCTGCCCCCCGGCGACATGCCGCCGCCGGGCCCGAAGCCGTTCTTCTCGCTGCTCGACCAGACCCTGTCGGTGCAGCTCGGCCGGCAGATCGGGCGTCCGTTCTGGATCGACACGGTGGGCCGCTCCAACCTGGTCGAGATCCGCATCCAGCTCGACGACGCCGTGATGCGCGTGTTCGCGCAGCGCAGCGCCGCCTACGCCTCGAACTCGGAGATCTTCCTGTTCTGGATGGTCGGGACGTCCTCGATCCTGCTGATCGTCGCGGTGCTGTTCCTGCGCAACCAGATCAAGCCGATCCTGCGGCTCGCGGACGCCGCCGAAAGTTTCGGCAAGGGCCGCGAGGCGCCGAATTTCCGCCCGCGTGGCGCGCGCGAGGTGCGGCGCGCGGCGGTGGCGTTCCTGGAGATGAAATCGCGCATCGAGCGCTCGATCGAGCAGCGCACCGCGATGCTCGCCGGCGTCAGCCACGATCTGCGCACCATCCTGACCCGCTTCAAGCTCGAGCTGGCGCTGATCGGCGACAGCCCCGAGCTCGACGGCATGCGCAAGGACGTCGACGAGATGTCGATGATGCTGGAGGACTATCTCGCCTTCGCGCGCGGCGACTCGGGCGAGCAGGCGCAGCCGACCGACATGGCGCAGGCGCTGGAGGAGCTGCGCAGCGATGCCGAGCGCCACGGCCACACCGCGACCGTTTCCTTCACCGGGCTGCCCGTGGTGACGGTGAAGCCGGCCTCGTTCAAGCGCTGCCTCGCCAACCTCGTCTCCAACGCGGCGCGCCACGGCAACACCATCGCCATCGCCGGCCAGCGCGATCACCGCTATCTGACCGTCACCGTCGACGATGATGGCCCCGGCATCCCCGCCGCGATGCGCGAGGAAGTGTTCAAGCCGTTCCTGCGGCTGGACAATGCCCGCAACCAGGACGAGGGCGGCACGGGCCTCGGGCTCGCGATCACCCGCGACATCGCCCGCTCCCATGGCGGCGACATCACGCTCGGCGACAGCCCGATGGGCGGCCTTCGCGCGACGGTGCGAATACCGGTGTGATATTACCTTGACTCGGTGCGCCTCGCACAGTGCATGGGGTTGAACCGCGATTTTTCGTTGTCCGCGTAGCCCGGATGGAGCGAAAGCGAAATCCGGGACTCTTGCGCGAAGGATATTGAGCCCCGGATTTCGCTGCGCTCCATCCGGGCCACGATCGTGCCCCTACTTCGTCGGCAACAGGTCCTTCAGCTTGGACATGTCTCTGACGTTCATCTTGAAGCCGCCGGGCATCACGATGTCACCGGGCTTCTGGTCCGCCTTGCAGGCCCCCAGCCATTTCGCCTCGATCGTAGTGGTCCCATCGTGCCCCGCCGCGCCCGCAGGTCCGCCCTGGATATGCGCCGTGCTCTTCACCGTGTAGGCGGAGTTGAAGTCGCCGGTGATCTCGGCATGCGAGGTCGTGGTCGTGCCGGCGACGCTGCAGACGGAATCGCTGACATAGCCGGTCGCGGTCTTCTGGATGTCCTGCTTGGAGCAGATCTGCTTGGCCATCGGAGAGACGTTGCTGTTCATCTCCTTGTCGACCGTTTCATCGGTGCAGTGCTGCATGGTCATTTCCGGCATCGGAGAGCCGGCCCGGACCATCTTCAACTCCCACAGGCCCGCCTTGCGCACCGGCAGATCGAGCGCCTGCGCGCCGCTTGCCGCCGCGATCGCGAGCATCAGAGAGACTCCGCCGAGAACAACAGAATGTCGCGTCATGCGTCAGGCTCCGGGCAGTCGACGTTGCAGGGAAATCAGTAGAGCGTCCGCAGCGGCTGCTCGGCGGCGCCATAGGGCACCCAGCGGCAAGCGAACGAGATGTAGCCGCCGTCATAGGGCTGCACCGCGAGGAACTTCGCGACCTTGCCGTACTGCGCGCAGTGGTCGACCGCGATCTGCCGGGCATCGACCTGGTTCGCCAGCGAATAGGCGATGATGCCGCCGGTATCGTTGCCCTTGAACGGCGGCACCGGCAGGATGTCGGCGCGCGCGGATGCGCTCGCCAGGACGCCGAAGGCCACGAGGCTTGCTGCCGCAATGATTCGCATTCCCGTCACTCCATTTCGCTGCCGCCAGTGTAGGGCGCCGCGAACGCGCTGAAAAGAACGCTTGCCGGCCGGAGGCGCCGTTGCCGCCAACTCGTCGCCGAGTGTTGCCGCGCTGCACTTGACCTGCCCCGGCCTTCGCGGCACCGTCCGATGCTTGCAAACCCGTCGGATGGCCCATGCGCGACCTCGCCACCTCCCTGAAATCGCTCCGCTTTGCGGCGGTGTTCGGCGCCCTGCTCGGCGCGCTGTCATTCGGCGAGGCCAGGGCCGCCAATCCGCTGGAGCTGAACTTCTGGCTGAGCGGGCCGCGCTATGACGGCCGGGTGGCCGATTGCGAGAAGGCGCTGCCGACGATCGCCACCCAGTTCTGGGAAAAGGAAAGCTCGTTCTGGAATTCCGCGTTGAAGATCACGGGCTTCGCCGGCGTTCACGAGACCGCCTTCCGGCCCTGGCAGTCGGACAATATTCCGCGCCGCTATTGCACGGGCGAAGCCATGCTCAACGACGGCAAGGCGCGCACGGTGCATTTCTCGATCATCGAGGACGGCGGCTTTGCCGGCTTCGGCCAGGGCGTGGAATGGTGCGTGGTCGGGCTCGATCGCAACTGGGCCTACAACCCGGCCTGCCGGGCCGCCAGACCCTGATTCGGCAAACCTGACCGCTTAGACC
>NZ_JAGWUA010000149.1 GCF_028868675.1 Bradyrhizobium sp. | reverse complement strand
CTGCTCGGCCGCGACGAGACCCCGCGGCTGGTCGACCTGCTGCTGCATCTGCCGAGCCAGGTCATCGACCGTCGGGCGCGGCCAAAGATCCGCGACGCTGTTTCCGGGACCGTGGTGACGCTGGAGGTCACCATCGACCGCCATCGGCCGCCGCCGCCCCGCAATGCGCGCGCCCCCTATCTCGTATATGCCAGCGACGACACCGGCGACGTGGTGCTGACTTTCTTCCGCGCCAAGCCCGGCTATGTCGAGAAGCTGCTGCCGATGGGGGCAAGACGCTACGTCTCCGGCACGCTGCAGATGTATGACGGCATCCCGCAGATCGTGCATCCCGACCGCGTACTGAGTGAGGAGGAGATCGCAAAACTCTCCGGCATCGATCCGGTCTATCCACTGACGGAAGGGCTGGCGCTCGGCTCGCTGCGCCGCGCTATTTCACAAGCCCTCCTCAAGCTGCCGGCGCTGCCGGAATGGATCAGCCCGGAGGTGCTGCGCCGCTGCCACTTCCCGCGGATCGCGGACGCACTGCATCGCGTGCACCAGCCCGTGGAGCTCACGGACATCCTGCCCGACCAGCACTTCTGGTCGCGCCTCGCCTTCGACGAACTCCTCGCCGGGCAGCTGGCGCTGGCGCTGATCCGCGCGCAATTGCGCCGGCCGGCCGGCGTGCGCAATGCCGGTGACGGACACCTGCGCAACCGGATCATCGACGCCCTGCCCTATGCGCTGACGCCGTCGCAACGCAGTGCGGCCGCGGCGATCGCCGACGATCTCCGGCAGCCCGTGCGCATGCTGCGCCTGCTGCAGGGCGACGTCGGCTCCGGCAAGACCGTGGTGGCGCTGTTGGCGGCCGCGGCCGTCGCCGAGGTCGGCAAGCAGGCTGCGCTGATGGCGCCGACGGAAATTCTCGCGCGCCAGCACATCAAGACCATCGCCCCGCTCGCCGAACGTGCTGGCCTGCGCGCTGCCATCCTCACCGGTCGCGAAAAGGGCAAGGAGCGGCGCGATCTTCTCGCGCGTCTCGCCGCGGGCGAGATCGACCTGCTGGTCGGCACCCATGCTTTGATCCAGGACGACGTCGTCTTCAAGGCGCTGGCGTTGGCGGTCGTCGACGAGCAGCATCGCTTCGGCGTGCGCGAGCGGCTGGCGCTGACCTCCAAGGGCGAGGCGGTCGACGTGCTGGTCTTGAGCGCGACGCCGATCCCGCGCACGCTGGTACTGACCTATTTCGGCGACATGGACATCTCCGAGCTGCGCGAGAAGCCGGCAGGACGGCAGCCGATCGACACCCGCGCGGTACCGATGAGTCGCATCGAGGAGGTCGTCGACGGTGTCGGCCGCGCGTTGCACGGCGGCAAGCTCGTCTACTGGATCTGCCCGCTGGTCGAGGAGTCGGAAGCCGAGGGTACCGAGCATCTGACCAACGCGACCAAGCGCTTCGAGAGCCTGCAAAAACGGTTCGGCGACAAGGTCGGCCTGGTCCACGGCCAGATGAAGGGCACCGAGAAGGACCGCGTGATGGCGCAGTTCGCAGCCCATGAGATCGGGCTCCTGGTCGCGACCACCGTGGTCGAGGTCGGCGTCGACGTGCCCGCCGCCACCATCATGGTGATCGAGAATGCCGAGCGCTTCGGGCT
The DNA here is from genome assembly GCF_028868675.1 of Bradyrhizobium sp. Taxonomy (GTDB): domain Bacteria; phylum Pseudomonadota; class Alphaproteobacteria; order Rhizobiales; family Xanthobacteraceae; genus Bradyrhizobium. The sequence goes on along the minus strand of NZ_JAGWUA010000149.1, from coordinate 10,330 downwards.
CGCGCAGCTGCACCAGCTGCGCGGCCGCATCGGCCGCGGCGCGGAAGCATCGACCTGCCTCCTGCTCTACTCGGAGCCGCTTGGCGAGATGTCCAAGGCACGGCTCAAGGTGATCCGCGAGACCACGGACGGCTTCCGGATCGCCGAGGAAGACCTCAGGCTACGCGGCGAAGGCGACGTGCTGGGCGTGCGCCAGAGCGGCCTGCCCGGCTACCGCATCGCCCGCTCCGAGGTGCATGCCCAGCTCATCGCGCAGGCCCGCGACGAGGCGTTGCGGATCATGAAGGACAATCCGAAGCTGCAGGGCGAGCGCGGCGAAGCGCTGCGCTGCCTGCTCTATCTGTTCGAGCGCGACGAGGCCATTCCGCTGATCGGTGCGGGCTGAGGCGCGGCCTCAGCCCTTGCGCATTTTGCCGAGCAGGTAGTTGTCGTAATAATTCTCGGCGATCTGCGTGTAGGCAAGCACTTCCTTCATGTAGGCGTCGTGGCTCTCCCTGGTCCTCTTGAACAGCGGGCTCTTTTCCGCAAGCTCGTTGAGGTGGTCCTGGGTGGCCTTGTAGCTCGCCTCCATGACCGGCTGCGGGAACGCGCGCAGTTCCGCGCCACCCGCGATCAGACGCTTCAGGGCGGCCGGATTCACGCTGTCGTATTTTTCGAGCATCCAGGCGCCGGCCGCCGAGCCGGCCTGGTTGAGGATTGCCTGGTACTGCTTGGGCAGCGAATTCCACTTCTCCTCATTGACGATCATGTGCAGCATGGCGCCGCCTTCCCACCAGCCCGGGAAGTAGTAGTACTTCGCCACCTTGAAGAAGCCGAGCTTTTCGTCGTCATAAGGGCCGACGAATTCCGCGGCGTCGATCGTCCCCTTTTCGAGCGCCGCATAAACGTCGCCGCCGGCGATCTGCTGCGGCACGATACCGAGCCTTGCCAGCACGTGTCCGCCCAGCCCCGCGATCCGGAATTTGAGGCCGTTGAGATCCTCGACCGTCTTGATCTCCTTGCGGAACCAGCCGCCCATCTGCGTGCCAGAGTTGCCGCACAGGATCGCATGCGTCTTGAACGGTTTCAGCGCCTCGCTGCAGAGTTCGGCGCCGCCGCCGAACGCCCACCATGACTCCTGATGCCGATGGTTCATGCCGAAGGGCACGCCCGTGGCATAGGCGAGCGCCGGCTCCTTGCCGATGTAGAAGTAGAGCGGCGTCTGCGCCATCTCGACCGTCGCGGAGCTTACGGCATCCAGCGCCTGCAGGCCGGGCACGATCTCGCCGGCCGCAAACGTCTGGATCTGAAACTTGTTGTCGGTGGCGTCCGCGACGTATTTCGCAAAGGTCTGAGCCGTGCCGAAGATGGTGTCGAGCGACTTCGGAAAGCTCGAGGTGAGGCGCCACTTGATCTCGGGCGCGCCTTGCGCGATCGCGGGTGCTGCAACGAGCGTCGTCGCGCCGGCCAGGGCGCCGCCTTTGAGGAACGTACGGCGTTTCATGATGTGCTCACTCCTTCGATTGCAAAAGATTTTCGATTGCAAAACATTGACGCGGGGGCCTTCCCCGCCCTTCATGGACCATCACGACGCCCAAGTGATGTGTCAAGTCATGCGTGGAGACGCCGCTGTCGCGACAAATTTCCCGCAGTCGGGCGCTTGGAGGATCGACCGGGGTCGTCGATGGCCTAGGTTTTCTTCTGTGGGACGCTCGCCGCAAAGGCTTTGAGAAGCGCCGCGTCGGCGCCCTCTCCCTTGGCATCCTCGGCGATGTGCTCGAACAGTCTGGCAAAGCCCTCATAGATCAGCTTGGCCGGGTGGTCCGGCCCGAGGAAGTCCGCGATCTCGCCCATCTCCGCAATCCAGCGATAGGCTTTTGGGATCATGTCCGGCAGCGCGACCGAAAGCCGCGCCAGGATCGCCGGCTGGCTCAGCGCGAGTTCGTCGCGCAAGGCGTCGGCCGCGCCGGATTTCGTCGCCGCCAGCACCATGGCCGAGCCGATCCCGGCAAGCCCCTTGACGATGCCGGCGTAGGACATCTTCAGCGCCGAGGCCGCACCGACGGGACCGTCGATGATCCTGATGTCCAGCCCGAGCTCCTTCAGCACGGCGACCTGTTTTGCGTGCTCGCCGGACAGATAGAAGGCCGGCCCCTTGTTGCCGGGCTGCGGCGGAAAGCCGATGATGCCGGCGTCGACGAACCGCGCCTGCGCGGACGCGATGATCCGCTCGGCCTTTCGCACCGTCTCGACATTGACCGCGTTGCAATCGACCACGACCGGCTTCGTGCCGCGCCTGGCGATCGCCGCCGCAAGCCGCTCCGCGGTCGCCAGGGCCTCGCCCGGCGGCACGATCGAGAGGATGATGTCGGCGCTCGCAATCTCGGAGTCCTCGGCCGCGATCATGCCGGCGTCCGCGGCGCGTTTCGCGGTATCCTCGCTCCGTCCGGTCAGCGATGTCAGGACGTGCGCGCCATGCTCGCCGAGCCGGCGCGCCACCGCGCTGCCCATGGCGCCGGGCGCCAGGATCGCAATTTTCGGGGACATTTTACACTCCCGTCGAATTCCGAGCGACGTGCCCGTCCTCAACCGAAATGATAGCAGAGGCCGGGTCCTTTGGCGGGAATGCCCGCCATCCCGAAACGAGAACGGCCGGCCTACTCGACCTTGGCGGGCTCGGGCTGCAACGTCGAGGCGTTGGCGATGCGGGCCGCATTGGCCATGCCGGCAAGCGCCGCGGCCTTCTTCGGGTCTGCGGTCATCCCCGGCTGCACCACGCCGGCCGACATGATCAGCGTCGCGGCATCCTCGGCGCTCATCTCGACCTCGATGATCTTGCTCCTGGGCACGTAGAAGAAGAAGCCGGTGGTCGGGTTCGGCGAGCAGGGCAGGAACACCGAAATGTGCTCCTCCTGTCCGGGCAGGCTCCTCGCGACGTCGGGACTCGGAGACTGCGAGATCAGCACGATCGACCACATGCCGGGCGACGGGAACTCGACCAGCCCGACCTTGCGGAAGCTCGAGCCCTTGCCCGAGAATAGCGTCTCGAACACCTGCTTCAATCCGCGATAGATCGCGCGCACCGCCGGGATCCGCCCCAGGAAGGTCTCGCCGATGTCGACCAGTGTGCGGCCGATCAGGTTGGCCGCGAGGAAGCCGAGCAGCGTCAGGGCGACGACGGCGACGATCAGGCCCGAGCCCGGCACGGCGAACGGCAGATAGGTCTCCGGCCGATAGGCCACGGGGACGAAAGGCCGCACCAGCCCGTCGACCCAGGTCACGAACCACCAGACCAGGTAGAAGGTGATCACGACGGGTCCGGTGACGATGAGACCGGTCAGGAAATAATTGCGGAATCGGCCCATCAGGCCGGTATGCGGCTCCGGCGGCAGATCTTCAGGTGGCGGGGGCGCGTCGTCGCGGGCGGTCATAGGAGTTCCAGGTCGGTCGCAGCACTTCAGCTAGGGTCTTCTAGCAGATTTTGGAAGACCGGAAGCCACCGACAATGGTCCTGCCCCGCCTATTCGACCGTCACCGATTTCGCGAGGTTGCGCGGCTGGTCGACGTCGGTCCCCATGATGACCGCCGTGTGATAGGCGAGCAGTTGCACCGGGACGGCGTAGACCATCGGCGTGAAGGCCGCGGCCATGTCCGGCAGCACGATGGTGACGAGGGAATCCACCGTCGCCTCGGCAGCGCCCTTGGCATCAGTCATCAGGATGATGCTGCCGCCGCGGGCGGCCACCTCCTGCATGTTCGAGACCGTCTTCTCGAACACCCGGTCATGAGGTGCGATCACCACGACGGGCACGTTCTCGTCGATCAGCGCGATCGGCCCGTGCTTGAGTTCGCCGGCGGCATAGCCTTCGGCGTGGATGTAGGAGATCTCCTTCAGCTTCAGCGCGCCTTCCAGCGCCAGCGGGAAGCTCGTGCCGCGGCCGAGATAGAGCACGTCGCGGGATTTCGCGATCTCTCGCGCGAGCTTCTCGATCTGCGGCTCGGTGGCCAGCGCGGCCGAGATCAGGCGCGGGATTTCGACAAGGCCGTGCACGAGCCTGGTTTCGTCGTCCCCGGACAGTTCGCCGCGCGCCGTGCCGGCGGCGATCGCCAGCGCCGCCAGCACCATGAGCTGGCAGGTGAAGGCTTTCGTCGAGGCGACGCCGATCTCGGGGCCGGCCAGCGTCTGCAAGACGGTCTCGCTCTCGCGCGCGATCGTCGAGGTCGGCACGTTGACGACGGAGACGGTGTGCACGCCTTCGGCCTTGGCGTAGCGCAGCGCTGCGAGCGTGTCGGCGGTCTCGCCGGACTGGGAAATGAAGATCGCGAGATCACCCTTGCGCAGGGGCGCCTCGCGGTAACGGAATTCGGAGGCGACATCGACCTCGACCGGCACGCGTGCCAGGCGCTCGAACCAGTATTTTGCGACGTAGCCGGCGTAGCTCGCCGTGCCGCAGGCCGTGATCGTGATGCGCTGGATGGTGTTGAAGTCGAACGGCAGCTTGACCGGCAGCGCGACGCGCTCGGATGCCATGTCGACGTAGCGCGCCAGAGTGTGGCCCACGACTTCCGGCTGCTCGTGGATCTCCTTGGCCATGAAGTGGCGGTAGTTGGCCTTGTCGACCAGAAAGGACGACGCGCCCGACTTCAGCACCTCGCGATTGACCACGGCGCCGCTCGCGTCGTGGATCACGCCGCGCTCGCGGGACAATACGGCCCAGTCGCCGTCCTCGAGATAGCTGATGGTGTCGGTGAACGGCGCGAGCGCGATGGCGTCCGAGCCGAGATACATCTCGCCGTCGCCGTAGCCGATCGCGAGCGGCGACCCCTTGCGCGCGCCGATCAGAAGATCGCCATGGCCCTTGAACACGAAGCCCAGCGCAAAGGCGCCGCGCAGTTGCGGCAGCGAGGCCTTCACCGCGTCCTGCGGCGAACAGCCCTTGAGCAGGTAGGAGTTGACGAGATGGGCGACGACCTCGGTGTCGGTCTCGCTGGCGAAGCGGGCGCCCTCCTTCTCGAGCCGCTCGCGCAGCTCGCGAAAATTCTCGATGATGCCGTTGTGGACGACGGCGACGTTCTCCGTCGCATGCGGATGCGCATTGTGCTCGGTCGGCTTGCCGTGGGTGGCCCAGCGGGTGTGGCCGATGCCGGTCGTGCCCTGAAGCGGTTCGGCGCGCAGCCGCGCCTCCAGGTTCTTCAGCTTGCCTTCGGCGCGGCGGCGTTCGAGATGATCGCCTTCGAGCGTGGCGACGCCCGCGGAATCGTAGCCGCGATATTCGAGCCGCTTGAGCGAATCCACCAGTTGTTCCGCAACAGGCGTGCGCCCGAGAATGCCGACAATCCCGCACATGCGGATCAATATCCCCCAAATCGTCGAAAAATCTTCAAAACGACGCGCGCGGTTTTTAACGAAGTCCGCAGGAATTGAGATACTCAATAATTATTGCGGATTGCGACAGCCTTAAGTAGCGGCAGGCTTAACGCGACGATATGCGCACCGGATTGCAGCGCCTTTAACCCTGCCGGTTAACGCGGTGTCAACAGATTTGGCCAACGATTCCGCGCATGGAGACACGGCCATGAAAGGCTCATCCGACCGCAAGGGTCTATCCTCGATGTACGTGCATCAGGACGACACCGGTACGCATCTGGCGCACTGGCCACCGCCCCAGCGCGGCAAGGAGAGCAAGCCGGTGTTCGTCAAGCACCGGCCGGGCGAACCTGCAAAGCGCGCCAACCCGCGCGGCTGGCGCCTGACGCGTGCGATCTTCGCCGAATTCGCCGACGAGGAAGAGTAGCCGCTCAGCCCTTCGGCTTCTTGTCGCGCGTCTTCATCTCGCGATAGCGCGCCGCTCCCCCTTCGCGGATGGTCTGCTGGCTGCGTTCCAGCGCCATCGCATCGTCGGGTACGTCGCGGGTGATCACCGAACCGGAGCCGATATAGGCGCCGTCGCCGATCTTCACCGGCGCTACCAGCGATGAATTGGTGCCGACGAAGGCGCCCTTCCCGATCGTGGTCTTGTGCTTGCTGAAACCGTCATAGTTGCAGGTGATGGTGCCCGCGCCGATGTTGGAATTGGCGCCGACGGTCGCATCACCGATGTAGGAGAGGTGGTTGACCTTGACGCCGGCCTCCAGCGTCGCGGCCTTGGTCTCCACGAAATTGCCGATCCGCGCGCCGTCGCCGAGCGAGGTGCCCGGCCGCAACCGCGCATAGGGACCGACGGAGGCATTCCTTCCGATCGCCGTCTGCACGATGTGCGAGAAGGAATGGATCACCGCCCCGTCGGCGATCGACACGCCGGGCCCGATCACCACGAAGGGCTCGATCGTCACGTCCTTGCCGAACGAGGTGTCGGCGGCGAGATAGACGGTGTCGGGCGCGATCAGCGCGACGCCGGCCTCGAGCGCGGCCTTGCGCAGCCGCGCCTGCAGCACGGCTTCGGCTTCCGCGAGTTGCGCCTTGGTGTTGATGCCGCGCACTTCGTCCTCGCCGGTCTCGATCACCACGGCCTCCCATCCCTGTTCGCGGACGATGCCGACCGCGTCCGTCAGATAATACTCGCCCTTGGAATTAGCGTTGCCGATCTTGTCCAGGATGGCGAGCGCCCTGCGACCGTCCATTGCCATGACGCCGGCATTGCACAGCGCGATCTTCTTCTCCGCCGCGCTGGCGTCGGCCTGTTCCCGGATCGCGACCAGCCGGTCGCCCTCGACCACGAGCCGGCCGTAGCCGGTCGGATCGGCCGCGCGGAAGCCGAGTACCGCAAGCGCTGCGCCCTCCCGCAACGGCGCGCGCAGCCGCGCGAACGTCGCCGCCGAAATCAACGGCGTGTCGCCGAACGCGACCAGCAGGTCATCCGCACCGCGCAAGATCGCCTCGCGCGCGGCCAGCACCGCATGCGCGGTGCCGAGCCGGTCGCGCTGCACGAAGCTGAGCGCGTCGGGCCGGATCCGTTTCGCCTCGTCGGCGACCGCCTGATGATCGGGTCCGATCACGACCGCGAGCGCGGTGCCGCCGCCCTTCGGCGCGGCCCCGAGCACATGGGCGAGCAGCGACTGGCCGGCGACGGGATGCAGCACCTTGGGCAGGCTCGACTGCATGCGCGTGCCTTCGCCGGCCGCGAGCACGATGGTGAGGCTGGAACGAGCGGTCATCAAAGTCCCTTGAAAGTCCCCTGCGCTGGCGGCGAATCCACCCTGGCGACACCGGTGTTGCCAGGAGCCGTCATAGAGGCGTTTTGCCTGCCCCGCAAACACCCGGAATTCAAGTGCGGGACGCTTTTCCTGTTAATGTTCCCTGGTTGATTCGGGGGAGGCCGACAGGGCTGGGCACGTCGTTCATGGCAAAGGATTTCGACCCGCTGGCCGGCGCCTTCGAGACCAAGGAATCAGGCGGACTTCTGTCCGGATTGTTGGCCGAAGAGAACGAGTTCGATCGCCGCACGATGTGGCGGCTCGGAGCGTGGGGTGCGACCGCCGTCGGCGCGCTCGTCGTTGCCGTGCTGGCCAATCAGGCGCAACTCGGCTGGCGGCGCGACCAGGTCGCCGCCGCCGACCTCGCGCGCCAGAACGAGCAGCTGCAGGTCCTGACCCGGGAGAGCCAGAACGAGGCGCGCAGGCTGGCGTCGGCGATCGAGACGCTGAACAGCGACCGCGACCGACTCTATGCGCGGGTCACGGTGCTGGAACAGGGGCTCGATTCCGTCACGGGGGCCATCGCCAGGCAGGCAGCCTCGCCGCCCCAGCCCTCCCCGGCCAAGCCGGCCATGGCGGAACCGTCCGCCACCGCCGCGCCCGCGCCGCAGTCGAATCCGCCCAGCGTGGCGCCGGTCGCCTCGACACAGCCGACCACGGGCGACAAGCCGCCCGCCGAGGCCGCCAGGGACAAGAAGGACAAGGACGCGCCCGGCCAGCCGCCGCAGGCGGCGGCGTCCACACCGGCTGCCGCCGCAACGCCGGTCGCGCTGCCGGCAGTTCCGCTGGTCGCCTCGAAATCGATCATGGCCCCGCCGGATCCCGCGGCCGCGAAACTGATTGAGCCGGAGACGTCCGCAAAGCCCGCGGCCGACTCCGTCTCGCCGCCGACGGAGGTCGCCACGGCGGCTCCCGCCACTCAGCCGGAGACCGCGGAGGGCGAGACGCCGGCGCCTGCGATCACGGTTCAGCAAACCCGCTTCGCGGTCGATCTCGGCGGCGCCAGTTCGATCGGCGGCCTGCGGGCGCTCTGGCGCGGCCTGATCAAAGCCAGTCCCGAACTCGCCGCGCTGCGGCCGATCATCATGATCAAGGAAAACAACACGGGGGCCGGCATGCAGCTTCGGCTCGGCGCGGGACCGCTGGTGAACGCGGCCGCCGCCGCCAAGATTTGCGCCGCGTTGGCCGAGAACGACCGCACCTGTGAGACCGCCGTGTTCGACGGACAACATCTCTCGATGAAGCAGGCGGCCCCGAAGGCGGAGACACCGGCCGCCGCCGCCAAGCCGGACAAGCCGCAGCACCGGCGCGGCCATTCGCGACGGACCTCGCGCGACGAGCCGGCCCAGCAGCCGGCACCGGCGAAGCCGGAGACGTCGTCATCGACGCTGTCGTCCTTCTTCAGCCGACGATAGACAAAACAGGCTACCTATCAATGCCTTGAGGATACGTCCTCAAGCCAATTGAAGCGGTTGCCGACGCCCCTCTTCCCGACCATATTGGCCCCATGAAGAAAAAGCCCTTCCGCCTGACGCCCTACCAGGTCCAGTTCCTGCTCGTGGTCGGCTTCACGACCGTCGGCTGCGCCCTGTATCTGCGCTATCTCGCCATCGAGTTCTCGCAGGTGTCGCTCGCCTGCGACGCCGGCCTGCAGACCGTGATCTGCAAGGCGCGCGCGGTCTCGACCTCGTTGTTCAAGCACATGGTGTTCGGCATCGTCGCGCTCGTGATCGCGATGCTCAACCTGATGCGGCCCTCGATCGTGCTCTTGACCGGCGGCGTGATCGCCGCGGGTCTCGGCATCGTGCTCTACAACATCGCGCTGTCGGGGGTCGCGATCGCGCTGCTCATTCTGGGCTTTGCTCGGCCCGCGCCCGCCACAGCGTGACCGCGAGCACGAGATACATCGTGCAGGTCCACAGCGACTGCCAGTTGTCGCGGCCCTCGTTGACGAAGGTATAGGTCGCCGAGAGCGTCAGCAGGCCGGCGAACAGCGCCTCGGCGATCGGGCGCACGCCGGCTTGCGGCCGGTTCTGCAGCAGCGTCGCGAACGGCACCACGGCCATCGTCAGCGACGCGTAGGGGAAATCGCGATAGCGCGGATCGAACACGAAGCCGAGCGCGGTCTCCGCGGCGATCACCGCGGTGACGGCAAGCGTCAGGCCGAGCGCGACGGAGAGCTTTGACCATTTCCGCCAGTCGCGCGGCCCCAGTATCTCCAGGAAGGTCGGCAGTCCCCGGCCCGACACCAGCGCCTGCGAGCACAGGATCGGCGAGAGAATGCCGGCCAGCAGCAGCGCGCCCCATTGCAGCCAGCCGCCCGCGCCGTAGCTCTCATAGTACATCTTGTCGGCGCCGATCCCGAAGAGGCAGCCGGCCGTCGTCGCCGCGATGCCGACGCCGAGCCAGGCCGAGAAGCGCGGCGTCCAGGGCCTGCGCCGCAGCGTCAGGCCCGCCACCGCGAACACCAGCACGCTCAGCCCCATGCCGGCGCCCATGTACCATTTCCAGTACGGGAAATTGCCGATCGGCTGGCCCGGCGGATATTTCAGCGCGCGGCGGACCGAATCGATGAAACCCCAATAGCCGCCGACCGTGCCCTCGAGCTGGCGCTTCCACGGCTGGTCGTAGGCCTCGATCAGGTTGACGCGAAAATTCTGCTCCTTGGCGAGATTGAGGATCTCGGCAACGACCCGCGCCTGGTTGGTGCGCGACGGCAGCGCGCCCTCGCGCATGCGGCCTTCGCTCGGCCAGCCCGTCTCTCCGATCAAGATCTCCTTGCCGGCAAACGCCACCGCCATGCGCTGACGGATCGCGTTGACATGCGAGGCGGCAAATTTCGCCTTGATCGGAAAGTCCTCCCAGTAGGGCAGGATGTGAATGGTGATGAAATCGACGGCGTCGTAGACCTCGCGATTCTTCAGCCAGTATTCCCAGACGTCCGCATAGGTGACGGGGACCTTCACCTGCGCCTTCACCGAGCGGATGATGGCGGTGAGGTCGGAGGTCGTCATCTCCCCGCGCAGCAGCACCTCGTTGCCGACGACGAGCGCGGTGATGGTGTCCGGGAAATCCTTGGTGAGCTGGACGGCCGTTGCGACCTGGCTGAAATTCTTGCTGCGGTTGCTACCGAGCCAGATCCCCTGGATCACCTTCA
>NZ_JAGWUA010000010.1 GCF_028868675.1 Bradyrhizobium sp. | reverse complement strand
CGGCAGCCTGCCGGACGGCAAGTTCGAAACGCTCAAGGCGGTCAGCGAGCGGCGCGGCATGCCGTTCGAATGGTCGTTCCTGCTCGACTCGCTGCAAACCGAGCGCGATCAGGGCATCACCATCGACACCACGCAGATCGGGTTCCGCACGCCGCATCGCGACGTGGTGTTGATCGACGCGCCTGGCCATGCCGAATTTTTACGCAACATGATTACAGGCGCGGCACAGGCCGATGCGGCGCTGTTGCTGATCGACGCGTTCGAAGGCGTGCGCGACCAGACCCGCCGCCACGGCTACCTGCTGCATCTGCTCGGCGTGAAGCAAGTCGCGGTGATCGTCAACAAGATGGATCGCGTCGGTTTCGACCAACAGCGCTTCCAGGCCATCAGCGACGAGATTTCCGCGCATCTCGACGGCCTCGGCGTGACGCCGACCGCGATCATCCCGATCTCGGCGCGCGAAGGCGACGGCGTCGGCGCGGCCTCAAAGAGGCTCGGCTGGCACGACGGACCGACCGTGATCGGCGCCATCGATCAATTCGAGCCGGCACGCGCGCTGGAGCAGTTACCGCTGCGGCTGCCGGTGCAGGCGATCTACAAGTTCGACGACCGCCGCATCGTGGCCGGCCGCATCGAGTCCGGAAGTCTCTCCGCCGGCGACGAGATCGTGATCATGCCGGCCGGCAAGATCGCCAGGATCAAGACGATCGAGAGCTGGCCGTTGACGCCGGTGGCGGGGCCGCAGGGCGCCGGCCGCTCGGTCGGCATCACGCTCGACCGCGAATTGTTCATCGAGCGCGGCGACGTCATCGCACATGCAAGCGCAAGCCCGCGCGAGACGCGGCGGCTGCGCGCGCGCATCTTCTGGCTGCACGACAAGCCGTTGTCCAAGGGCGATCAGATCCTGCTGCGCTGCGGACCGAAGGAAAGCCGCGCCACCGTGGTGGCGATCGAAAAGGCCGTCGATCCCGGCGAACTCGCGAGCGTCGAGAACGCGGCGATCGGCCGCAACCATGTCGGCGAGATCGACGTCTCGCTTTCGAAGCCGATCGCGACCGATCCCTACACCGAGAATTTGCGCACCGGCCGCCTCGTGATCGAAGTGTCCGGACGCATCGCCGGCGGCGGTCTGGTACTGTCGGTCGATGCCGGACAGCGCGCCGTTCCCGTCGACATCGTGCCGGTGGAATCGGCGCTGCGCGCCGACGAGCGCTCCGCACGCTATCGCCACAATGGCGCGGTGGTCTGGCTCACCGGCCTTCCCGCTTCCGGCAAATCGACGTTGGCAAGAGCGATCGAGCGGCGCCTGTTCACCGACGGCGGCTCGCCGATCCTGCTCGACGGCGACACGATGCGCGCCGGGCTGAACGGCGATCTCGGCTTCTCCGCCGCCGATCGCAGCGAGAACATCCGCAGGCTCGCCGAGGTCGCGACCCATCTGGCGCGCAACGGCCATATCGCCATCGTCGCCGCCGTCTCGCCTGCGCGCGAGGATCGCGCCGCAGCCCGCCGGATCGCCGATACGCTGTTCCGCGAAATCCACGTCGCGACGCCGGCGGAAATCTGCGAAAGCCGCGATCCCAAGGGCCACTACAAGAAGGCCCGCGCCGGCGCGCTGGCCTCGTTCACCGGCATCGGCAACGACTACCAGAGGCCCGAGGCGGCCGAGCTCACCATCGACACTTCGACCGGCACGGTTGCGGATGCCGCCAGCGCGATCGAGCTGATGCTGAAGACGAGCGGTGTGCTGTTCGACGAGGTGGTCGACCTCGCGGCAAATATCTGAGGCGCAGGTCTATCTCACCAAGCGTGATGGCCGGGCTTGTCCCGGCCATCAACACGTCACCGCGGTTGAGCAAGGACGTGAATGCCCGGGCCTTCGCCACGCCGAAGGAGCTTCGGCCCCGCAGGCGGGACAAGCCCAGTATGATGACGGTGCAAGCAGCTTGTCAGCCCCCTAACTCCCCCACTTCTAGCCCCTTCTCACGCCCCCGCTTTTGAGGCTAAAAGGGCCGCGAAAGCCGCCCTTCAGGGGTATTTTTTTGCTGTTTTCCGACCGAAATCAGCCCAAAAAGCGCCCCTTCCAACGAGAAAGCCCGCCATGAAACGCGTCGACGCCCACGGATTGAAGATCGCCCCGGTTCTCTTTGACTTCATCGCCAAGGAAGCAGCCCCGAAAACCGGGATCGCGCCTGACGCGTTCTGGGCCGGGCTCGCCGCCATCATCCGCGATCTCGCGCCGAAGAACCGCGAGCTGCTCGCGTTCCGCGACACGCTGCAGGCCAGGATCGACGACTGGCACCGCGCGGGCAAGGGCAAGCCGTTCGACATCAACGCCTACACCGCCTTCCTCAAGGAGATCGGCTATCTGCAGCCGGAGCCGGCGACGCAGAGGGTCGAGACCGCCAATGTCGACGAGGAGATTGGCAAGATCTGCGGTCCGCAACTCGTCGTTCCCCTCACTAACGCCCGCTATGCGCTGAACGCCGCCAACGCGCGCTGGGGCTCGCTCTATGACGCCTTCTACGGCACCGACGCGATCCCGCACGATGCGGCCGAGACCGGCAAAGGCTACAGCAAGGCGCGCGGCGACAAGGTGATCGCCAAGGCCAAGGCCTTCCTCGACGCAGCCGTCCCGCTCGCAACCGGCAGCCACACCGACGCCACCGCCTACAGCGTGGTCTCGGGCCAGCTCGCGGTCAAGCTGAAGAGCGGCAACGCCACCGCGCTGAAATCGGCGGCGCAGTTCGCCGGTTACCAGGGCGAAGGGGCCGCGCCGAGCGCAGTGCTGCTGGTCAACAACGGCCTGCACATCGAGGTGAAGATCGACCGCAATCATCCTATCGGCAAGGACGATCCTGCCGGCGTCGCCGACATGATCATGGAAGCCGCCGTCTCCACCATCCTCGACATGGAGGACAGCGTCGCCGCCGTCGATGCCGAGGACAAGGTGCTGGTCTACCGCAACACGCTCGGCCTCATGAACGGCACGCTGTCGGCCGATTTCGAGAAGGGCGGCAAGACGCTGACCCGCGCGCTCAATGCCGACCGCATCTACAAGACGCCGGCGGGCGGCGAGCTCAAGCTGCATGGCCGCAGCCTGCTGCTGATGCGCAACGTCGGCCACCACATGTTCACCGACGCCGTGCTCGACGACAAGGGCGAGGAGATTCCGGAAGGCCTGCTCGACGCCGCGGTGTCCGGGCTGCTCGCCATCCACGACCTCAAGGGCAACTCGAAGGTCAGAAACAGCCGCACCGGCTCGGTCTATATCGTCAAGCCGAAGATGCACGGCCCGGACGAGGTGTCGCTGACCTGCGAGATCTTCGGTCGCGTCGAGAAGATGCTGGGCCTGCCGGAGAACACGATGAAGGTCGGCATCATGGACGAGGAGCGGCGCACCACCGTCAACCTCAAGGCCTGCATCCAGCGCGCCTCCAAGCGCATCATGTTCATCAACACCGGCTTCCTCGACCGCACCGGCGACGAGATCCACACCTCGATGGAAGCGGGTCCGATGATCCGCAAGAACGAGATGAAGGCGCAAGCCTGGATCAAGGCCTATGAGGACTGGAACGTCGACATGGGCCTGATCGACGGCCTGCCCGGCCACGCCCAGATCGGCAAGGGCATGTGGGCGGCGCCCGACAAGATGGCAGACATGCTGGCGCAGAAGCTCGCCCATCCGCAGGCCGGCGCCACCACCGCCTGGGTGCCGTCGCCGACCGCGGCAACGCTGCACGCGCTGCACTACCACCAGGTCAACGTCATCGCCCGGCAACAGGAGCTCGCCAAGGGCGGTCCACGCGCGAAACTCTCCGACATCGTCACCATTCCCGTGTCGAAGTCGAACTGGGCGCCCGACGACGTCAGGCAGGAGATCGACAACAACTGCCAGGGTATCCTGGGCTACGTCGTTCGTTGGATCGACCAGGGCGTCGGCTGCTCCAAGGTGCCCGACATCCACGACGTCGGTTTGATGGAAGACCGCGCCACCTTGCGCATCTCCAGCCAGCACCTGGCGAACTGGCTGCACCAGGGCGTCATCACCAAGGAGCAGGTGATGGAATCGCTGAAGCGCATGGCCGTCGTGGTCGACAAGCAGAACGCGGGCGACACGCTCTACCGGCCGATGGCACCCGCGTTCGACGGAGTCGCCTTCAAGGCGGCCTGCGACTTGGTGTTCAAGGGCCGCGAGCAGCCGAACGGCTACACCGAATACATCCTCACCGCGCGCCGCCGCGAGGCCAAGGCGGCGGGCTGATCCGAGGGATCTCCCCAACACATCGAAGCCCCGGCTCGCGCCGGGGCTTCTTTGTCGAGACGGGTAGCCCGGACGAAGGGGAGCGAAATCCGAGGGCCCCGCTCCATGCCGCGGTAACGATCCGTTAACGCCCGGCCTCGCCGTTACAACTCTGTTTATTCCTTTTTGCGAAAAATCCCCCGGATTCGGGGGATTCCAATCATGCTGAAACGTCTGACCGTTTCAACGCTGCTTCAATCCGTCATCGCTTCGCTGGCCGTCTGCGTGGTGGCCCTGCTGGTGACGACCGCCTGGCAGTCGTGGGAACGGCTGCACTCGACCCGCCACATCTCGGCGGTCGCGCAAGCCTCGACCGACGCCTTCAAGGCCATGCACAATCTGCGCACGGACCGCTCCTCGACGCCGCGCGTGCTGAACGGCGAATCCCCGATCTCGCCCGAGATCGACAAGTTCCTCCGCGGCCTCCACGATGCCGAAATGCCGGCGATCCGCTCCACGGCGGCGCTGCTGCCGTCGATCCCATTCGCCGAGCAGGCGACGCTGCTCGCCGCGCTGAACCAGCAGGTCGACACGCTCTCCGGGCTGCAGACGCAAGCCTGGGACGAGATGCGAAAGCCGAAAAAAGCGCGGCGCGCAATCTTGTCCAGGGACTATACCGACGTCACCGGAGCGTTGCTCGCGACGCTGGAAAAGATCTCAGCCAATCTCACCGCATCCGTCAATCACAACGATCCGCTGATCGACCAGCTCCTGTCGATCAAGCACGCAGCATGGCTGCTGCGCAATACCGCGGGCGAAGCGTCCGATCTCGTCTCGACCGGGCTGGTCGCCACCGGCAGCCTGCCACTCGAGGCGCAGCAGACCTACACCAAGTCCGTCGGCGCGATCGAGAACGCCTGGAGCGGGCTGGAATCCTCGACGCTGGGCATGCAACTCTCGCCGAATCTCGTGGGCGCGATGAACGCGGCCAAGGCCGCCTATTTCAATCCGGACTATCTGGCGCTGCGCGACCGCCTGATCGACCAGATCATGGTCGGCTCGAAGACCGACATGACTTCCGACCAGTGGACGCCGATGACGGCGCAACGCATGGGCACCGCGGTCGCGGTGGCCGAGCGTGCGCTGGATGAAGCCAGGGACTACGCGGCCAGACAGTATGCGGCCGCCGGCCGCGCGCTCGCGCTGCAGCTCGCGATGCTGATCTTCGCCGTGGCCCTCGCGGTCGGGGCCATGATCGGCGTCACGCGGCGCGTCATCACGCCGCTGCACAACATCCGCGACGCCATGCTGAAGGTCGCCGGCGGCGATTTGCTCGTCGACAGCGGCTATCTCGACCGCCAGGACGAAATCGGCGCACTGGCCGGCGCGCTGGAGACCTTCAAGCAGCAGGCAAGCGACAAGCTCAGGATCGAGGCCCAGGAGCGCGAGCGCAACGCGGGCGCAGCGGCACGCCAGCGCGCGGTCGAGGGTTACGTCGGCGAGTTCGAGGGCATGGTCCGCAAGACGCTTGGCGAGCTGAACGAGGCGTCGGGTCAGATGCGCAAGACTTCGGGCGATCTCTCCACCGTGTCGCGCCAGACCAATGAACGGGTGCAGGTTGCCGGAAAGGCCTCCGGTGACGCCTCGATGAGCGTCGACAGTGTGGCGTCGGCCGCCGAAGAGCTCAGCGCCTCGATCAACGACATCAGCCAGCAGGCCGCGCACGCCGCAGGCATCGCCGGCCGCGCCGTGAGCCAGGCTCGCGACACCGACGGCACCGTGCAGGGACTGGCGCAATCTGCGGGACGCATCGGCGAAGTGGTCGGACTGATCAACAGCATTGCGGCGCAGACCAACCTGCTGGCGCTCAATGCCACCATCGAAGCTGCACGCGCCGGCGAGGCCGGCCGCGGCTTTGCCGTGGTCGCCTCCGAGGTCAAATCGCTGGCGACGCAGACGGCGAAGGCAACCGAGGAGATCTCCGAGCAGATCGCCGGCATGCAGAAGGTCGCGGGCGACGCCATCACCGCGATCCAGTCGATCGGCAGCATCATCGGCGAGGTCAACGAGGTGGCGACCGCGATCGCAGCCGCCGTGCAGGAACAGGGCGCCGCGACGCAGGAGATCACCCGCAGCACCCAATACGCGGCGCAGGGCACCAGAAACGTCTCCGACAGCATCACCGGCGTCAAGGCAGACGCGGACGCGGCGGCAGCGGCGGCGGATCACGTCAAGCACGCCTCCGAGATGCTGGAGACCCAGAGCCGACAGCTCGGCCAGGAGGTCACCGACTTCCTCGGCAAGATCAGGGCGGCGTGACGACGGACTATTCCCGCGCCACCACCGGTACGTGACGGAATTTTGCGCGCATCTTCTCCGGCAGCGGCGAGAAATTCATGGCCGCGCCTCGCCTGTCGCCGGCACTGCGATTGGCGACCATCAGGCCGTCGGAGCCGGCGACGATGTCGCCCTTGCGCAGCGTCGGATCGTTCTCGACCTTGACCCGCGCAAGCCCGACCGGATCCTTGCCGTTGCAGGTGCAGCCCTGCACGAGTTCATCGCGATAGCGGAAGGCATTGGGCAGTTCAGAATAGGGTTTTCCGTTCGCCGTCGTCGCATCCTCGATGTCGGATCCATAGACCAGCGTCGTCTCGCTCGCCGGGCAAAAACTCTTGCACGACTGCGCCTTGCTTTCGTTGTCGGCGCCCTGGGCCGGGAAATGGCGGCCGTCGCAATCGCGCACGCACCAGGCCTGCCCGCTGCCATGGACGCGCGTCGGGGGCACGTCGCCCCGCGGCATGTCGTCGCCGGGGAACGGCGTCCGGATCTGCGGCGGCGGCGGCCGAGCACCGAATGCGCCGAACAACGCCGAGAAGAAGTCCTGCGCGCCGGCCGGCGAGGCGACGCTCGAAATCGCGAGCAGTGCCGCTGCCACACCAAAGACCCACTTGCCCATCGAACGTTTCGCCATGCGACCTCGATCAGTTCAACGCGGAAGTCGAGATATTGAGGGCCTGGCGGCCCGAGGGCAGCGTCGTCACCGCGGGACGCGCCGGCCTGCGGACGGAATCCCCGCCCCGCGCCATCACAGGCGGGTTCTTCGGCAGCACCACGACCCTGGTTCCGACATTGACGCGTCCGAACAGGTCGATGACGTCCTCGTTGGTCATGCGGATGCAGCCGGAGGAGACGAACTTTCCGATCGTGGTCGGATCGTTGGTGCCGTGGATGCGGTACTCGCTCGAGCCCAGATACAGCGCGCGCGCGCCGAGCGGATTTCCGGGCCCGCCGGCCACGAAGCGCGGCAGGTATGGCTGCCGCGCGATCATTTGTGCCGGCGGGTGCCAGTCCGGCCACTCCGCCTTTCGGCTGATGGTCTGAACGCCCGACCAGGTGAATCCGTCGCGGCCGACGCCAACGCCGTAGCGAATGGCGCGGCCGTGACCCAGAACATAGTAGAGGACCGTATTGCCGGTATCGATGATGACGGTCCCGGCGGGCTCGCCGCCGTCGAAGCTCACGACAGTGCGGCGCAGGCGCTCCGGCAGCACCGCATCGTCGGGAGCCGCCGGCGTTTCCGTCACGTCATCCGGCGGAAAGGCCTGCTGCTGCATCGGCGCGTAGAACATCGTCTGCGCCTGCGACGAGCCGGCGAACGCAAACGGCGTCGCCAGCAAGGCCCCGGCGAAGACGAGCGTATTGACGACGCGCGGCGAGCGCCGGCGATGGACTGCAGATAACCGTGTCATGTGCTGCCCCTTGGGATGCCCGCATCACGATGATGCGCTGTTGGACCAAACGCCGATGGATCGCTGCGGGTTCCGACGCGGCATGCGGCGGCGGCATCACAGTCGAGCGCACTCGCGCTCACGTCTTCGAGACGGAACTTTCCGGCCATGCTGACGTTTCGGGTCGGGCAGTCCGGCAGGCGGAGGCAGCCTTTACCTCTCCGCACGGGGAGAACCATCGTGCGTGTCCTTCCCGGTGAACGTCTGCTCTCCAGCCAGGATCAAGGCACGCCCCTTCCCGACAGCCGAAGCGATCTGCCGCCGGTGATCCGCCGCGCCGAGTTCGTCGCCCTGTCGCTCGCCGGGCTGCTCGTGATCTCCGTCGTCGCGGTCCTCTATGTCGGCAAGCCGTTCTTCCTGCCTGTCGTGATGGCATTCGTCGCCGGCACGATGTTGTCGCCGGCGGCGACCTTTCTGGAGAAGCACCGGGTGCCGCGCGCGCTCGGTGCAGTGCTGATCGTCATTGCGGTGACCGCCGTGGTCTCGTTCATCCTGGCGCTGATCGTCTCGCCGGCCACGGAATGGAGCACGCGGCTGCCCGAGTTGGGCGCGCAGCTCAAGGACAAGCTGCATGTGTTCGACCGGCCGCTGGCGCTCTGGCAGGAGTTGCAGTCCATGGTCGGCGGCGGCTCGGACGGCCTGCCCATCTTCCCGACGCCCAAATTCGAGTGGGTCCAGCCGACCCTGGAATTCCTGACGCCGACCTTCACCGAATTCCTGCTGTTCTTCGCGACCCTGATCCTGTTCATCGCGAGCTGGCGCGACTTGAGGAGAGCCCTGATCCTGACCTTCGGCGATCACGACGCGCGGCTGCGCACCTTGCGGATCCTCAACGAGATCGAGATCCATCTCGGCAATTATCTGCTCACGGTGACGCTGATCAATGTCGGCGTCGGCATCGCCACCGGTCTCGTCTGCGCCCTTACCGGCATGCCCAACGCGGCCGGGCTCGGCGCGCTCGCCGCCGCGCTGAACTTCATCCCGATCATCGGACCGGTCGCGATGTTCGTGGTGCTGATCGGGGTGGGACTTCTCGCCTTTCCGACGATCGGCGGCGGACTGGTCGCGGCGCTCGCCTTCGGCGGCCTCACGTTCCTCGAAGGACATTTCGTCACACCGATGATCATCGGCCGGCGGCTGGCGCTCAATGCGCTGGCCGTATTCCTGGCGCTGGCATTCTGGACCTGGCTGTGGGGGCCGATGGGAGCATTCTTGTCGTCGCCGCTGCTCATCGTCGCGCTGATCCTGAAGGAGCATCTGCTGCCGACGGATGAGCCACAACTGCCGCAGGGCTGACGCGGTTTCCGGCAAGGGAACTTCCGCCATGGCGAAACGTTTGTCGCCTGTCTCAGCAAGAGTCTCGGGAGCTCGAATGTCGATGAAGAATGACGAGGGCGAAATGAGAGACTGGACCGACAAGGCGACCAGGGAACGTCTGGAGAAGGACGTCACCGCCGTAAAGAACGATATCGCAGCCTTGACCGATCAGATCACCGATGCACTGAACAGCTTTGCACGCTCGGCGAGCAAGCAGGCACGGCGCGGCTATCGCCAGGCACGCCAGAACATGGATTCGGCATTTGGCGACGTGTCGGAGCGCAGCAGTGCGATGATGGACACAGCGCAGGACACCGTCGGCTCGATCGAGGAGACGCTGGAGGACGCGATCACGCAGCGACCGCTCGCCACCGTCGGCCTTGCGCTCGGCATCGGCTTTTTGATCGGTGCCGCCTGGCGCCGCTGAGACGTGCGGAGACCAGCGATGTTCCAGCGCATCATCGACGGCATCAGCGCATCGACCGGCACGGCCATGCGGCTGACGTCGCTGGCGCTGGCTGCGGCCATCGCGCTGTTCGTCACCACGTCGTTCCTGTGCGCAGCGGCCTTCATTTTCGTGCTTCAGGCCTACGGACCGGTGCAGGCGTGCCTCGCCGGGGCGGGAATATTCCTGCTGCTGACGCTGATGGCGGCGGCGAGCCACTACGTCTACAAGAAGGAAGCCGAGAAACGCGCCGCTCGCGCTGCGCGGGCGGCGGCGCAGAGCGCGTTGGCCGATCCCATGCTGATCGCGACCGGCCTGCAGCTCGTTCGTGCCATCGGAATCAAGCGGCTGCTTCCGATCCTCGCGGTCGGCGGCCTGGCGCTGGGACTCATGGCGAGCCGCGCCGGCGCGCCCACCGACGGTTCGGCCGAACCGGCCGAGTGACGCCGTTTCCGATCAGGTCACGCAGCGGCCGGGCTGCAGCAGTCTTGCCACTTCCGTGAGCGAGCTGACGACGGGTTCGCAAGCCAGCGTCATCTTGCGGCGCGGAGCCTGCAGCAGCGCAGGCGGCCTGGTGTTACGTGCCTCCGCAAACGGAAGGCGCAGCAGCACAGAGGTTCCGGCGAGGTCGTTGAGGCGGAGCGAAACCGTTCGCGTCGGAGCGGCCGGGGACTTGGGTGCGGCGAGACGGTCGGCCTTGCCGGCCCGATTGACGAGGTGGACCGGCTTGCCCGACACCGCCTGCCAGCGGTCGATGAGATCGTGGCCAAATGCCAGTTGCACGGCGCCGAGCGTCAGCGATACCGCGACCGCGCCAAGAAATGCTTTGCTCGTCTGTGACATGGCTGCTCGTCCCCCGCCCCATGGCGATCGACGGAACAACGCCGGCGCAAATATCCCGGTTCTTGACCAGTGCAATCACTTAAGCGTGTGCGAAAATTTTTGAGCGGCTTCGGAACGAGTCTCGGGCCCCGGAGTCATGTCTGCAGCCGGTTATTCCCCCCTGCCCCATAAACCGGCGACGTAGGGCGCGACTGTGGTGATGCCAGTCGCGCCTTACTTTTGTCCGAGGCCCGTACCGGCCTTCCCCGCCAGCCAGTCGCGCCCCTGTGCATAGAGCGTCTCGACCTCGGCGCCGGTCAGCCCCGGCATGTCGCGCTTCACCTTGTAGCCGATCAGTTCCTGCATGTAGCCGAGATGGCGATAGCCCTCGGGAAACTGCGCCAGCCTGTCCGCGTCGAGCCGGATCACGGCAGCAGGATCGACCGGGTCGAGCCGGTCCTTCTCGTAGATCGGCTGTCGGCGGACGATGCCCCATCTGCCCTGCCGCTTCTCCAGGAAGTCGTAGAAGCGGCCGGTGCAGACGACGTCGCACAGCACGTCGTGGACCAGCGCCCGCTGCGAGATGGTCATCTTGGTCTGGGCGATGGCGCGCGAACCTTCGAGGTCGATGCTGCAGCCGCCGAGGAAATGCAGGATGCGGACACCCTTGGCAAAGCCCTCGCGGCTGACGCGGATGAAGTCGGCGGCGGGCGCCTGAAACCAGGTGGCGGACATCCAGCCCTCCTCGTGCCAGACGCCGGCAAAGCGCTCCCAGTCGCCGGCATCGCGCCAGACGGCCCAGTTCTCGATCAGGTCCCGGATGGCCAATCGGTCGAGCAGCGCGGGGTCCAGCATGCAGGTTCTCCTGTGTCCTGGGGCGTATCAACGGAGAATTCCCGACGTCGTCAAGCGCGGCCGGGCCGGCGCGGCCAGTCGTCGCGAAAAATCCGGCGCGCCTTGCGGCACGCCGGATCAATCCACGGTCAGGCTGCGGGCGGCCCCTTCAGGCCGCCGGCGCTTTGGGCGTGCGGTTGCGCGAGTTGCGCTGGAAGAACAGCGCCTGGCTCGCCACAGCCGAGACCATCGCCGGCTGGAACGGCTTTGAGATCAGGAAGGCCGGCTCGGGGCGCTCGCCGGTGAGGAAGCGCTCCGGATAGGCGGTGATGAACACCACCGGCACCTCGAAGCTCTTCAGGAGCTCGTTGACGGCGTCGAGACCGGACGAACCGTCGGCAAGCTGAATGTCGGCCAGGATCAGTCCGGGCCGCCTGTTCTTGGCGAGCGCCACCGCATCGGCATGGGTGCGGGCGACCCCGACCACGTTGTGCCCGAGGTTCTTGACCAGGCTTTCGAGGTCCATGGCGATGAAGGTCTCGTCCTCGATGATCAGCACGTCGGTGGCGATCTCGGCCGCCATCTCGCGTCCCGCGGCATCCGCAAGCCGGCGCGTCTCGGCGACGTCGGTGCCGAGGATGAAGGCGACCTCCTCCTCGGAGAAGCCCTCCAGCGACAACAGCAGAAAGGCCTGGCGCGGCAACGGGGTGATGTTGGAGAGCCGGCGCTCCGGAGGCATCGGCAGGGTCGTCACCTCCGAATCGTCATTGAGCGAGACCGAATTCCATATCTGCGTGAACAGCCGGAACAGACCGGCCCGCGGCCCCCGGCTCTCATCGAGCACCGACGGGTCGCCGAGCATGGCTTCCAGCATGGCTGCGACATAGGCATCGCCGGACGCCTGGCTGCCCGTCAGGGCGCGGGCATACCGGCGCAACAACGGCAAGTGCTCGGCAACAAGCTGTGAACGGGACATCCCCACTCCATTCTTCTTTGGGCCCACCCTTCCCTAGAACCAAGGCATGGCAGGGGCGGCCCTGACTCCCCCTCCCGCCAGACTACGCCCGAGTCCGAGAAAAGTTCCGGGGGCGGCCGGAACTTTTTGCCGAACTTCGCATTAGGTCCTTCTAGGGAACTGCACCCCTCGTGCGAATTTCTCGATTCTACAGTGACTTAATTCGGGGAAACGTGGAAAAGGTCATGAAAGATCTGAAGTCTCAAGCCAGCAAGAACACGACCCCCGGCAAGGGCGGCCTCACGCCGGAGATTCAATCCCGGATAGGTCATCAATTGCGCGCCATGTACGACGACGTCGTGCGCCAGGGGGTTCCCGACCGGTTCGCGGAACTGATCAAGAAGCTTGATGCGCCGGGGAGGACACCCCAAGTAGAAAATGATGGGGGATCCAACGACAACAACGGGAGGGACTAATGCCTCTCACCGATTCCCTGCGCGACGACATCCTGGCGACCGTCCCGAGCCTGCGCGCCTTCGCCATATCCCTCAGCGGCAATGCCGACCGCGCCGATGATCTGGTGCAGGAGACGCTGTTGCGGGCGCTGGCCAACATCGACTCGTTCCAGCCCGGCTCGAACCTGCCGGCGTGGCTGTTCACGATCCTGCGCAACCTGTTCCGCTCCGACTATCGCAAGCGGCGGCGCGAGGTGGAGGATGCCGAGGGCAACTACGCCAAGACCCTGAAGACGCAACCGGCGCAGAACGCGCATCTCGAATTCGAGGAGTTTCGCGCGGCGCTCGACAAACTGCCGCAGGACCAGCGCGAGGCCCTGATTCTGGTCGGCGCATCGGGCTTCTCCTACGAGGATGCCGCGTCGATCTGCGGCTGCGCGGTGGGCACGATCAAGAGCCGCGTCAATCGCGCACGCTCCAAGCTCGCCGCGTTGCTCTATGTCGACGGCGCCGAGGATTTCGGGCCCGACGACACGGTGCGCGCGGTGATGGGCGGCAGCGGCGGCTGAGACCGATCGCTTCACCGCGCCGGCCGGACCGGCGCGGAAAACTGCTCGGTGCGGTCGCGCTCGGTCATGTCGACGACGGTCTCCATGGGCGCGGTGAGCTCATAGACGTAGCTCGCGTCGGTGAAGTAGCGCTTGGCGGTGCCGCCGAGCGCCTCCGGCGCCACCCGATCGAGCAGGATCAGGCCGAAATCGGAATCGGGGCGGCGCGTCGCCTCGCTGGTGTTGAACTCCTCCCAGCGGAAATGGAAGGTCGCGTCGGGCTCCTCGCCCATCACCGTCCAGGTCGCGACGATGTTCGGATGCTTGCCGACCAGCGACAGTCCCTCGTCCGAATGCGAGGCAAGCTCGAAGAACAGCAGCGAGAGGCTTTGGGCGGCGCGCGCGCTCACTGCGATGTCCGGTCCGCTGACGGCGATGCGATCGGCATGCGGGATCGCGCGGGCCTCGAACAGACCCTTCAGCCTCACGCCCTGCCACTGGCTCTCGCTCAGCAGCGAAACCACGTTGGACATCGCATGGATGCGTCCGATCAGGAGCTCGCGCGCGACGTCGATGTCCGAGCCGTGGCGCAGCGTGCGCGTCACGATCGACTGGATCACCGCCAGGATGTTCTTGACGCGGTGGTTGAGCTCGTCGATGACCGCCGTCAGCCGCCGCTCGAACCCGATCCGCACCTGGATTTCGCGGCTGAGCCGCAGATTGTTGTAGGCGACGTAGCCGAACAGGCCGCACACCACCGCGGTGATGGCGAAGCCGATCGCGGCCACGATCGCCGAGGTCTGCTCGGCGCGACGCACCGAATTGGTCTTGGCATAGTAGCCGAGCTGCCAGTCGCGGCCGCCGAAGCTCACGGTCCGGATCGATGACGGCGCGGACCCCTCGGGCGCCGTGCGCATCGAGACGACGCCGCGATCGTTCGCGATCAGCTCGCGATCGGCCTTGCGGGGATCCTTCAGCGCCACGGAGAACAACGACATGTCGTCGTTGGTCAGCATCAGCGAGGCGAGCTCGTAGGAAAACGTGATGAAGCCGGCCGGCTCGGTCGCGCCTTCGGGAATGACGGGGGCGGCCACGATGATGCCGACCGGCCCGTCGGGCCGCAGCAGCGGAACGGGATCGGATGCCACCGACCGCTTCTCGGCCCTGGCCTGCGCCAGCATCGCGCCGCGCACGGGGTCCTGGTCATAGCTGCGGCCGGGCAGCGCCCTGGTCTCGTCGCTGCGCGGCTCGAGATCCATCAGCACGTCGATCGGCTTGCCGAACGCCGCGGGATCGAGCGGCTTGTCGTCGAAATTGCGAATGACCGGATTGAAGCCGGCGCTGGTCAGCGCCGTGCGCGCGGCGTCCAGTTCGCCGGGCTTGAGCCGGGCGATCCAGCTTGCGACCACGAAATCGGTCTTGAATGCGTAGATCGCCGAGCGCAGCGGCTCCAGCATGTTGGGCTTGACCACCGAGGGCATGCGGAACAGGCCGGAGGCGACGCGCGCGAGCAGCTCGCGCTCGGTCAGGCGGTCCTGCACCAGACTTGCATGGACGTCGATGGCGCGCGCCATTGCGATCCGGTCGAGCGCGAGTTCCTGGTCATGGACGCGATAGGCCGCGAGCCCGGAGAGCAGCACTCCAAGCAGCGCAATGAAGCCGATGATGAAACCCAGCCGTACCACTCGTCTGCTCAGGAAGTGAGAGGTCGGCGAAAGCCATGAAGCATGTGAACGCCGCTCGATCGGCCGAGGACGGCCAAGTGCCGAAACAGAATGAGAATCAGGCGGGCGGATAATGAAGGAGGAGGCATCGGCACGCAACTTGGGTCGCTCGGAAAGCTTAATCCGGCTCGTCGAAACACCAGCCAGACGGGTCTACGGCCAGCGAAGTAGGTTAATCGCCAGTCCCGCCGCGGGTTCCGCAGGCCACCGATTTGCCGCACCCGTCAGCGGCCGCCCGCGCTACGTCGAGGCACGCAGGCCGCCCTTGGCCTCGATGAAGCCGATGATGCGGTCGAGGCCCTCGCTTTTCTTCAGGTTGGTCATGACGAACGGCCGCTCACCCCGCATCCGCCTGGCGTCGGTCTGCATCTTCTCCAGGGACGCGCCGACATGGGGGGCGAGGTCGATCTTGTTGATGACGAGCAGGTCGGATCGGGTGATGCCCGGCCCGCCCTTTGAGGGGATCTTGTCGCCCGCGGCCACGTCGATGACGTAGATGGTGAGGTCGGCGAGTTCGGGGGAGAAGGTCGCCGCCAGATTGTCGCCGCCGGATTCGATCAGCACCAGATCGAGATCCGGAAACTTGGCCCGCATGTCCGCAACCGCCGCGAGATTCATCGAAGCATCCTCGCGGATCGCGGTATGCGGGCAGCCGCCGGTCTCGACGCCGGCAATGCGATCGGGCGTCAGCGAGCCCGAGCGCACCAGGAACTCGGCGTCCCATTTGGTGTAGATGTCGTTGGTGATCGCTGCGATCTCGTAGCGCTCGCGCATCGACTTGCAGAGCAGGTCCATCAGCGCGGTCTTGCCCGATCCGACGGGGCCGCCGACGCCGACACGCAGGGGACCGTGAGACTTCGTCATTTCGATTGCTCTTTCCCGAAATCGTCGATGCGCTAGGAGCGGAACAGCCGCGTGTATTGCGTCTCGTGCCTGAGGCTGGCGAGATCGGCACGAAAGGTCGCGCTGCCGAGATCGTCGAGCGTCGCCTGTAGCGCCCGATCCGCGGTCGCGGCAACCGCAGGCTCGAGCGAGGCGAGCACGCGCTGGCTGTCGGTCTGGCCCAGCGGAACGAGGCGGCTTGCCGCCGAAATCCAGTTGGAGACCAACGCGTGCAGGAAGGCGTGCAGTGTCGGCGCGAGCGGAACGCCGTGAGCCGCGGCCACGACGCCGACCGCGACGGGGTAGACGAGCGGCGCGGCACAGGCCGCGACCATCGCGTCCAGCCCCTCCGCATCCCACGCCGCACGCGCGATGTCGATGAAGGCGCGGCCCTGCGAGGTAGTCTCGAGTTGCCGCTCGCGCGACGGGACGAAAGCCGCCGCGAGTTCGGCGATCTCGCGCAGGCGAGCCTCCTCGCCCGCTTCCGCCGCGCGCCACGCATGGACCAGGAAGATCGCGTCGCAGAAGCCGGAGCCGTCGGCAAGCACGACATCGAGCCAATCGGACAGCGTCGCCGTATCGACGACGTCCCCCGCTTCGACCGCCCATTCGATGCCGCTGGAATAGGAGAAGCCGCCGACCGGAAAAGCCGGCGACAGCCAGGTCATCAGCCGGTAGAGCGCCGCGGCCTCGCGCTGTGTTGCCGCGGCAGAGTCCGCCGGCTCACTTGCGGTCATGAGCATGGGAGTGGTCGTGATGGTGATCGTGGCCGCAATGCTCATCATGGTGATGGTGACCGTGGCCATGATGATCGTGCGCAGTATGGTCGTGATGGTGGTGATCATGACCATGATGATCGTGGTGATGGTGCGCACGATCGTGATCATGGGCCTGATCGTCATGCCCATGCTGATGGACGGAATCGGCATAGGCACCGCCCTCGGGATCGAACGGCGCCTCGATCTCGATCACCCGCGCACCCAGCCCCTTGACCATCGCCTCGATGACATGATCGCGCCTGATGCGCAGGCTCTTGGGCATGATCTGTGTCGACAGATGACGGTTGCCGAGATGCCAGGCGACGCGAATGAGGTGGTGCGGGTCGTGGCCGCGGATCTCCAGGAGCGGCTCGGGCGCCGCAACCACCTCGACCAGCCTGCCGTCCTCCAGCACCAGCGCGTCGCCGCCGCGCAGCGCGACGGCGTTTTCCAGGTCGAGCAGGAATTGAAGCCCGCGCGTGCCGGTCATCGCCATGCGGCGGCGGTGCCGATCGTCAAAATCGAGCACGACGGTATCCGCGGGCGCTTGCGCGAAGCGGTGCTGTCCCTTGACCTGTGTCGCCCGGATCATGCGGCTCATTCCTGTCAGCGGGTCTCGACCTTCTCGGGCGTGATGATCTCGATCTTCGGTGGCGCCGCAAAGCACTTCACCGCGACGCGGCCGAACGTCTTCATGTGCTCCATGCCGCGATGCGGCACCAGCGCCTCGGCGTTCTCCCACTGCTCGACGAACACCATCCTGGCCGGATCGGTGACGCTCTCATGCAGATCATAGGCGATGTTGCCCGCCTCCTTGCGGGTCGCCTTGATGCAGGCGGTGGCCGCCGCAATGAATTCCGCGCGCGTTTCGGGCTTGATGGTCAGGGTGGCGACGACGTAGATCACGAGGAATCCTCCCGGCTCTTCTCTTGGTTTCAGATACCGGGCGCGACATTAGACCAAGCGGCAGCGGACGCAAAACCGTAAAATCCGCCTCGACCATGCTTCGAGAACATGCGTCTACACGCTATTTCAGTACATGAAATACCGTTGCGCCATCGGCAGCACTTCGGCCGGCGCACAGGTCAGAAGCTCACCGTCCGCGCGCACCTCGTACGTCTCCGGATCGACCTCGATGCCGGGCGTCGCGTCGTTATGGACCATGCTCTTCTTGGAGATGCGTCCGCGGGTGTTCTGGACCGCATAGAGCTTCTTGTCGATGCCAAGCTTGCGCTGCAGCCCGCCGGTCGCCGCAGCCTTCGAGGTGAACACCACCGAGGACGCCGTGCGCGCCTTGCCGAACGCTGCGAACATCGGCCGGTAGTGCACCGGCTGCGGCGTCGGGATCGAGGCGTTTGGATCGCCCATCGGAGCCGCCACGATCGAGCCGCCCTTGACGATGCAGTCCGGCTTGACGCCGAAGAAAGCCGGCGACCACAGCACGAGATCGGCAAGCTTGCCCTTTTCGACGGAGCCGATCAGCTTCGAGACGCCGTGCGCGATCGCCGGGTTGATGGTGTATTTGGCGATGTAGCGCTTGACGCGGAAGTTGTCGTTGTCGCTGCCCTTGTCCTGCGGCAGCGACCCGCGCTGCTTCTTCATCTTGTCCGCGGTCTGCCAGGTGCGGATGATGACCTCCCCGAGCCGGCCCATGGCCTGGGAGTCCGATGACATCATCGAGAGCGCGCCGAGATCGTGCAAAATGTCCTCGGCCGCGATCGTCTCCTTGCGGATGCGGCTCTCGGCGAACGCGAGGTCTTCCGCGATGGAGGGATCGAGGTGATGGCACACCATCAGCATGTCCAGATGCTCGTCGATGGTGTTGCGGGTGAAGGGGCGCGTCGGGTTGGTCGAGGACGGCAGCACGTTCTTCAGGCCGGCAACCTTGATGATGTCGGGGGCGTGACCGCCGCCGGCGCCTTCGGTGTGGAAGGCATGGATGGTGCGGCCCTTGAACGCCTTGATGGTGTCCTCGACGAAACCGGATTCGTTCAGCGTGTCGGTGTGGATCATTACCTGGATGTCGTGATCGTCCGCCACCGACAGGCAGTTGTCGATCGCGGCCGGCGTGGTGCCCCAGTCCTCGTGCAGCTTCAGCGCGCAGGCGCCGGCCTTGATCATCTCGACCAGGGCCGCGGGGCGCGAGGCGTTGCCCTTGCCGGAAATGCCGAGATTGACCGGGAAGGCGTCGAACGACTGGATCATGCGGGCGATGTGCCACGGCCCCGGCGTGCAGGTGGTGGCGAAGGTGCCGTGCGAGGGACCGGTGCCACCGCCGAGCATCGAGGTCACGCCACTCATCAGCGCGTGCTCGATCTGCTGCGGGCAGATG
Organism: Bradyrhizobium sp.; assembly: GCF_028868675.1. Classification (GTDB taxonomy): domain Bacteria; phylum Pseudomonadota; class Alphaproteobacteria; order Rhizobiales; family Xanthobacteraceae; genus Bradyrhizobium. The sequence continues at coordinate 30,217 of NZ_JAGWUA010000010.1, read as the reverse complement.
AAGTGGATGTGGCTGTCGAAACCCCCGGCGGTGAGGATCTTGCCCTCGCCCGCAATCACGTCGGTGCCGGGACCGATGATGATGGTCACGCCGGGCTGGATGTCGGGATTGCCGGCCTTGCCTACGCCTGCGATCATGCCGTCCTTGATGGCGACGTCGGCCTTCACGATGCCCCAGTGGTCGACGATCAGCACGTTGGTGATCACGGTATCCGCCGCGCCCTGCCGGTTGGTGACCTGCGACTGGCCCATGCCGTCGCGAATCACCTTGCCGCCGCCGAACTTCACCTCCTCGCCATAGGTGGTGAAATCCTTCTCCACCTCGATGATGAGGTCGGTGTCGGCCAGCCGCACCCTGTCGCCGGTGGTGGGACCGAACATGTCGGCATAGACGGAACGCTTGATCTTGACGGACATCACCAGCCCCGCTTGCGTTGGAATTCGTGGATGACGTTTGCATATGGCTCTGAAGGGGCCGTGCGCAGGTGTTTCCACGTCGTCATGGCCGGGCTTGTCCCGGCCTCACGAAAGGTCACGGCTCGCCTTCCTCGCCTTATGCACTCACAGCTTCCCCATCACGTCGCCGCGAAAGCCGTAGACGGTCTTCTTGCCGGCGAGCGCGACGAGTTGCACCTCGCGCGCCTGGCCGGGCTCGAAGCGCACCGCGGTGCCGGCGGCGATGTCGAGGCGCATGCCGCGGGCCTTCTTGCGGTCGAACTTCAGGGCCGGATTGGTCTCGAAGAAATGGTAGTGCGAGCCGACCTGGATCGGGCGGTCGCCGGTGTTGGCGACCGTGAGCGTCACGGTCTTGCGGCCGGCATTGAGCTCGATCTCGCCGTCCTGGATGAAGAGTTCGCCGGGGATCATGTCTTCCGCCTCCTCCTACTCTGCGCATCACGGCGAAGGCCTCGCGCATCTCATCTGATCGGCTCGTGCACGGTGACGAGCTTGGTGCCGTCCGGAAAGGTCGCCTCGACCTGGATGTCGTGGATCATTTCGGGAATGCCCGGCATCACCTGGTCACGGGTCAAGACCTGCGCGCCGGACTGCATCAGCTCGGCGACGGTGCGGCCATCGCGCGCGCCTTCGAGAATGAAATCGGAGATGATCGCCACGGCCTCGGGATGGTTGAGTTTGACGCCGCGATCGAGCCTGCGCCGCGCCACGATGGCCGCCATCGAGATCAGAAGCTTGTCCTTTTCGCGGGGAGACAGGTTCATGCGAAATCTCTCGCGTTGATGTCGGTCAATTGAGCCACAGCCTCGGCAATGCCGCGCCGGTGCGCGTCAGCACCGCCATCATGTCGGCACGCAGGACGGCGGCATCTTGGGCACAGAACCGCGCCATTGCAAAGCCGTTCCAGGCGGATATTCCGACCTCACCGCAGAACGACTCTGCGGCCTCGCGCAGCCGCTCGACCAGCGCCTCGTCGCCCGGCACGATCAGCACGGTGCCGATCGCGGCACCGCCGTTGGCGACCGCAGGCCGCGCGAACCTCGCGGCGATGTCGCCCGCAAGCCTGATCGTTTCGGCAAACACCAGGCGGCCGCCGCGGGAGAGACGCCAGCAATCGACGAATTCGCCCTGCTCCATGCGCTCGCCCATCGCGGTACGGCCGAACACCACGATTTCGCAGAGCAGGAGCGACGCGGTTTCGTCGAGCGCGATATCGAAGCGACGCCGAACCCGCGCCCGGTCGAACAGGATGGTCTCCTGCGGCAGCCATGCGAGACGCGCGCCGGCGGCGGCCTTGAGCGCGATGCCGATCTCCGCCGCCGGCCCCGGCGTGCGATAGACCTTTTCCGCGGCCGCCGTGGTCAGCGTCAGCCGCGCCGCCTCGTTCGCCGCGATCTCGATCTCGAAGCGATCGCCGCCGGCCACCCCGCCGGCCGTGTTGATGAAGACGCCGGACAGTCCCTCGCCTTCGGGCGAAGGAAAGCGCACGCGCAGCGAGCCGGACTCGTGCAAGATGCCGCAACGGGTGACGCCGTCCCGGGCGAGTACGTCGAAGCGGACCGCACCGCGGGCGCGGTTGGCCTCGAAGACCGTCGATGCCGTCGAGAGATCGCTGCGCATCCGCCCCCCAGCCGGTCGCGTCCAGAATTTTTGAACCTACAGCGCCATCTGGCGGCTGATCTCGCCCGAATCGAGATTGGAACGGTCGCAGGTGTATTTCACCGCGCCGCGATCCATGACTGCGAAACTGTCGCCGAGTTCGCAGGCAAAGTCGAGATATTGTTCGACCAGCACGATGGCGATGTTGCCGAGATTGCGCAAGTACGAGATCGCCCGGCCGATGTCCTTGATGATCGAGGGCTGGATGCCTTCGGTCGGCTCGTCGAGCAGCAGGAGTTTTGGCCGCATCACCAGCGCCCGTCCGATCGCGAGCTGCTGCTGCTGGCCGCCGGAGAGATCGCCGCCGCGCCGGCCCAGCATGGATTCCAGTACCGGAAACAGCGAAAACACGTCGTCCGGGATATGCCGGTCCTTGCGCTTCAGCGGACCGAAGCCGGTCTTGAGGTTCTCCTCCACCGTGAGCAGCGGAAAGATCTCGCGGCCCTGCGGCACGAAGCCGATGCCGCGCCGCGCCCGCTCGTAGGGTTTCAGCCCCGTGATGTCGTTACCGTCGAACCGGATCGCGCCGGACGAAATCGGATACTGGCCGACCATCGCGCGCAACAGCGAGGTCTTGCCGACGCCGTTGCGGCCGAGCACGCAGGTCACCTTGCCGGGCTCGGCCGAAATCGAGACACCGCGCAACGCCTGCGCCGCGCCGTAGAACAGGTTGATGTCCTTGACGTTCAGCATCCGCGACCTCCGGCCGCAACGCGGCGAATGGCGAATAGCTGGAAAGACGACCTTCATGATGCTTCTACCCTATTCGCTACTCGCCAATCACCATTCGCATCGTCTCGGTCTATCGGCCGAGATATACCTCAATCACCCGCTCGTTCGCCGAGACCTGGTCGATGGTGCCCTCGGCCAGCACGGTGCCATCGTGCAGGCAGGTCACCTTGACGCCGAGCTCGCGCACGAAGGTCATGTCGTGCTCCACCACCATCACGGTATGGTCGCGGTTGATCTCCTTCAGGAGCTCCGCGGTCTGGTGCGTCTCGACGTCGGTCATCCCGGCCACGGGCTCGTCGACCAGCAGCAGCTTCGGGTCCTGCGCCAGCAGCATGCCGATCTCCAGCCACTGCTTCTGGCCATGGCTGAGGCTGCCGGCGAGCCGGTTGCGCGCGTGCGTCAGCCGAATGGTCTCCAGCACCTTGTCGATACGTTCGGCCTCGGCCCGGTTGCCGCGCCAGAACAGCGTGCCGCGGACGGAGTGGGCGACATTGAGCGCGAGCAGCAGGTTGTCCTGCACGGTCTGGCTCTCGAACACCGTCGGCTTCTGGAACTTGCGGCCGATTCCGAGCTCGGCGATGCGGGTCTCGTCCAGCCGCGTGAGATCGGCGACGCCGTCGAACAGCACCACGCCCTCATCAGGCCTGGTCTTGCCGGTGATGATGTCCATCATCGTGGTCTTGCCGGCGCCGTTCGGGCCGATGATGGCGCGCATCTCGCCGGGCTCGAGCGCCAGCGAGAGATTGTTGATGGCGCGGAAGCCGTCGAACGAGACGTGCACGCCGTCGAGATAGAGCATTGCGGAGGTCGCGCGGGTATCCATCACATTCATGCCGCTACTCCGCCATCTTCGGCGCGCTGATGCCGTCCTCGCGCGCGGCGCTCGCGGCGTTGTCGTCGGCGCGCCGTGCCTTCCGGGGCTCCCACCAGGCGTTGAAGGTGCCGACGAGCCCCCTCGGCAGCAGCAAGGTGACGAGGATGAACAGCGCGCCCAGCATGAACAGCCAGTACGGCGCAAGCACGCCCGAGGTGAAGACGGTCTTGGCGTAGTTGACGACGACGGCGCCCAGCGCCGCCCCGACCAGCGTGCCGCGGCCGCCGACCGCGACCCAGATCACCGCCTCGATGGAATTGCCGGGCGCGAATTCGGACGGGTTGATGATGCCGACCTGCGGAACGTAGAGCGCGCCGGCGACGCCCGCCATGCAGGCCGAAACCGTGAACACGAACAGCTTGTAGGATTCGACCCGGTAGCCGAGAAAGCGGGTGCGCGATTCCGCGTCCCGGATCGCGATCAGGATCTTGCCGAGCTTGGAGGAAACGATGGCCCGGCAAATCACGAAGCCGACGATCAGCGCCAAACAGCTCAGCGCGAACAATGCAGCCCGGGTGCCCTCGGCCTGGACGTTGAAGCCGAGAATGTCCTTGAAGTCGGTGAGGCCGTTGTTGCCGCCGAAGCCGAAATCGTTGCGGAAGAAGCCGAGCAGCAGCGCGTAGGTCATGGCCTGCGTGATGATCGACAGATAGACGCCGGTGACGCGCGAGCGGAACGCGAGCCAGCCGAAGCAGAAGGCGAGCAGGCCAGGCACCACGACCACCATGAGGGCCGCGAACCAGAACATGTCGAAGCCGTACCAGTACCAGGGCAGCTTCTGCCAGTTCAGGAACACCATGAAGTCAGGCAGGATCGGGTTTCCGTAGACGCCGCGGGTGCCGATCTGGCGCATCAGGTACATGCCCATGGCGTAGCCGCCGAGCGCGAAGAACGCACCGTGGCCGAGCGACAGGATGCCGCAATAGCCCCAGATCAGGTCGATCGACAACGCGAGGATTGCGTAGCAGACATATTTGCCCCACAGCGCCACAAGATAGGTCGGCACCTGGAGGGACGAGTCCGTCGGCAGCAGCAGGTTGGAGAGCGGGATCAGGATGCCGCAGGCGGCGACGATGGCGAGAAACAGCGTCGCGCCGCGGTCGAGCGATCGGGTCAGCATGTGAGGGGTCATGCTTCCACCGCACGGCCCTTGAGCGCGAACAGGCCGCGCGGGCGCTTCTGGATGAACAGGATGATCAGCACCAGGATGGCGATCTTGCCGAGCACGGCGCCGGCGACCGGCTCCAGGAACTTGTTGGCGATGCCGAGGCTGAAGGCACCGACCAGCGTGCCCCAGAGATTACCGACCCCGCCGAACACCACGACCATGAAGCTGTCGATGATGTAGCTCTGGCCGAGATTGGGGCTGACGTTGTCGATCTGCGACAGCGCCACGCCGGCGATGCCCGCGATGCCCGAGCCGAGACCGAAGGTCAGCGCGTCGACGCGCGAGGTGGCAATGCCCATCGAGGCCGCCATGCGCCGGTTCTGCGTCACCGCGCGCATCTCGAGCCCCAGCGCGGTGTAGCGCAGCATGGCGAGCAGGATCGCGAACACGGCGAGCGTGAAGCAGAAGATCCAGAGCCGGTTGTAGGTGATCGTGATCTGGCCGAGTTCGAACGCGCCGCTCATCCAGGAGGGGTTGCCGACCTCGCGGTTGGTCGGGCCGAACGCGGTGCGCACCGCCTGCTGCAGCACCAGCGACAGGCCCCAGGTCGCAAGCAGGGTTTCCAGCGGCCGGCCGTAGAGGAAACGGATGATGCTGCGCTCGATCAGGACACCGATCGCGCCGGAGACCAGGAAGGCAAGCGGCACGGCGATCAGCAGCGAATAGTCGAAGAGAGCGGGATAGCGGGTGCGGATCATCTCCTGCACCACGAAGGTGGTGTAGGCCCCGAGCATCACCATCTCGCCATGGGCCATGTTGATGACGCCCATCACGCCGAAGGTGATGGCAAGGCCGATGGCCGCGAGCAGCAGCACCGAGCCGAGCGAGAGGCCATACCAGGCGTTCTGCACCATGGACCACACCGCGAGCGAGTTCTGGATCGAGCCGATCGCGCCCGCGGCGGCCTTGGTCACGGACGCCGGCTGATCGCTGCCGATGTCGGTCAGGAGCGCGAGCGCCTCCTGGTCGCCACGAGCCTTGATGATGGCGACCGCCTTGAGCTTGTCGACCTCGCTGGCATCCGCCTTGTACAGCAGGATCGCCGCCCTTGCTTCGCCGAGCGCGGCCTTGGCGGTCCTGCTGGTTTCCTTGGCGAGCGCCTTCTCGACGACGGGCAGCGCCGATTCTTCATGAGACTTGAAGACGGATCGCGCGGCCTGGATGCGCATCGCGACATCGGGCGACATCAGCGTCAGGCTGCCCAGCGCCGCATCGACGCTGCGGCGCAGCCGGTTGTTCAGGCGCACCGCGCTGGCGCTGTCGGGCACGTTCGCGACGGTCGCCCCGCTTGCGGCGTCGATCGAGTTGCCGTCGGTGCCCGTCACAAAGACCTTCTTGGTGTCGGGGTCGGCCATCAGCCGGCCGTCCTGCAGCGCGCTGATGATCGGATAGGCCAGCGGATTGCCGCTGGTCGCAACCGCACCGATCGCCTCTTCGGTGTCGGAAAATTCGTCGTTGGCGAATTTGGCGACCGCGTCCTCGAACGGACCGGCCAGGGCCGGCAGCGCGACGGCGATCAGGAACAGCGAGAGCACGAGCGTGCAGAGACGCGCAGGCAAATTGGCTGGCACTTGAATGACCCCGGCAGAATTCGGTGGAGAAGGCGGCGGAATGGCCGCCTTCTCCGGTCGTTCAGGTTCGGATCAGGAGCCCGAACCGAGGCACTTGTTGGTCTTGACGTTGTAGTTGCCGCACTTCTTCTCGACCCAGTCGCCGATCAGGTCCCTGGAGCCGTCAAGCTCCTTCGACCAGGCGTCGCCGGCCACCAGGCTCGGCGTCTTCCAGACCACGTCGAACTGGCCGTTGCCCTTGATCTCGCCGATGAACACCGGCTTGGTGATGTGGTGGTTGGGCAGCATCTTCGACACGCCGCCGGTGAGGTTGGCCGCCTCGATGCCGGGAAGCGCGTCGATGACCTTGTCCGGATCGGTCGACTTCACCTTCTCGACCGCCTTCACCCACATGTTGAAGCCGATCACGTGCGCTTCCATCGGGTCGTTGGTGGTGCGCTTCGGATTCTTGGTGTAGGCCTGCCACTCCTTGATGAACTTCTCGTTCGCAGGAGTCTTGATCGACTCGAAGTAGTTCCAGGCGGCGAGGTGACCGACCAGCGGCTTGGTGTCGATACCGGCGAGTTCTTCCTCACCCACCGAGAACGCGACCACCGGGATGTCCTTCGCCTTGATGCCCTGGTTGCCGAGTTCCTTGTAGAAGGGAACGTTGGCGTCGCCGTTGATGGTCGAGACCACCGCCGTCTTCTTGCCGGCCGAGCCGAACTTCTTGATGTCGGCCACGATCGTCTGCCAGTCGGAGTGACCGAACGGCGTGTAGTTGATCATGATGTCGTCCTGGGCCACGCCCTTCGACTTCAGATAGGCCTCGAGGATCTTGTTGGTGGTGCGCGGATAGACGTAGTCGGTGCCCGCGAGCACCCAGCGCTTCACCTTCTCTTCCTTCATCAGATAGTCGACCGCGGGGATCGCCTGCTGGTTCGGCGCAGCGCCGGTGTAGAACACGTTGCGCTCGCTCTCCTCACCCTCGTACTGCACGGGGTAGAACAGGATGTTGTTCAGCTCCTTGAAGACGGGGAGCACGGACTTGCGCGACACCGAGGTCCAGCAGCCGAACACGACGGCGACCTTGTCCTTGGTGATGAGTTCGCGCGCCTTCTCCGCGAACAGCGGCCAGTTCGAGGCGGGGTCGACGACGACGGCCTCGAGCTTCTTGCCGAGCACGCCGCCCTTCTTGTTCTGCTCGTCGATCAGGAAGAGGATGGTGTCCTTCAGCGTGGTTTCGCTGATGGCCATGGTGCCGGAAAGAGAGTGCAGGACGCCGACCTTGATGGTGTCGTCCGCGGCGCTGGCGCCGGTAAAGGAAGCCAGACCGAGCATCAGTCCGGCGGTCGCTGCGAGCCAGCGACGGCGGCTCAATGGCGCCGCTATGCCGTGAGTCGATTTCGTAAGCATGAGGTATCATCTCCCTGACGCAGGCGTGAAAACGCTGCGAAACGGCCCCACGGCCGCCTGCGGTCAAGGGAATCGCAAGAACCATGCCATGGCGGCCATGGTCATCTAACCAACTGTTCTCATGAATAAATTTCTTGCCGATCAGGAATTTTGTCGTCTTCGCGCAGCTTATTCTTTGAGCACAAGAAATGTATGCTTGCGTGGCAGGCGGTCTGTTTATTAGGCAAAGCCGCCCATTGGCTAAAATTCCGGCAGGCAATGAAATCCTTATCTTGCCAGGCCCGCCGCCTTGAAAGCGCCGTCTCGATGTTCCATATGGTGGCCAAGACCCCTTGAGTATCAACGGGTCGTCGCGAGCCGCGTGTTCTTAAGCCCCATTGGGCCTCTGGCTTGCCCCTCCAGCCCAACAATCCGACACCCCAAACACGCAGGTGTCCTTCCGACACCCCTTTGCGCGTGCCCCGCCGCGTGGCGCCGGGCGCCTGCTTTTGACATGGAAAGAACCCATCTTTTGACTTCCTTTCAGGACTTCGGCCTTGCCGATCCCATTGCGCGTGCCCTCAAAGAGGAAAATTACGTCACGCCGACCCCCATTCAGGCCCAGACCATCCCGCTCGCGCTCACTGGCCGCGACGTCGTCGGCATCGCCCAGACCGGAACCGGCAAGACCGCGTCCTTCGCGTTGCCGATCCTGCACCGTCTGCTGCAGAACCGGATCAAGCCGCAGCCCAAGACCTGCCGCGTCCTGGTGCTGTCGCCGACGCGCGAACTATCCGGCCAGATCCTCGACAGCTTCAACGCCTATGGCCGCCATGTCCGCCTGACTTCGGCGCTCGCCATCGGCGGCGTGCCGATGGGCCGCCAGGTACGTTCGCTGATGCCCGGTGTCGAGGTACTGGTCGCCACCCCCGGCCGACTGCTCGACCTCGTGCAGAGCAACGCGCTCAAGCTCGCCCAGGTCGAATTCCTGGTGCTCGATGAGGCCGACCGCATGCTCGACATGGGCTTCATCAACGACATCCGGAAGATCGTCGCCAAGCTGCCGATCAAGCGGCAGACCCTGTTCTTCTCGGCCACCATGCCGAAGGACATTGCCGAACTCGCCGAAGCCATGCTGCGCGACCCCGCCCGCGTGGCGGTGACCCCGGTCGCCTCGACGGCCGAGCGCATCCGCCAGCGCATCATCCAGGTCGACTTTTCCGCCAAACCGGCGTTCCTGACCGAGCTTCTGAAGCAGGAGCCGATCGACCGGGCGCTGGTCTTCACCCGCACCAAGCACGGCGCGGACAAGGTGGTGAAGACGCTGGCCAAGGCCGGCATCGCCGCCAACGCCATCCACGGCAACAAGTCGCAGAACCACCGCGAGCGGACGCTTGCCGCGTTTCGCTCCGGCGAAATCCGGACCCTGATCGCCACCGACATCGCGGCGCGCGGCATCGACGTCGACGGCATCAGCCACGTCATCAATTTCGACCTGCCCAACGTGCCCGAGACCTATGTCCACCGCATCGGCCGCACCGCGCGCGCCGGCGCCGAGGGCACTGCGATCTCGCTGGTCGCAGGCGGAGAGGAACTCGGCTGGCTCCGGGACATCGAGCGACTGATCCGCGTGGCGCTGCCCCGCGAGGATCGCCGCACCGACGCCGGCCGCGAGGCCGCTCACGCCCCCTCTCCGGCCGCCGCGCAGCGTCGGCATGGACGGCCGGGCCAGCGGCCACAGGGCGCCAGGCCGGACCACGCCAGGCCCCATCACGGCAAGCCCGATCATGCGAAGTCCGACCATGCCAAGGCCGACCATTCAAGGCCTGGCCACGTGCGGCCCGGCGAGGGCGCGGGCACTGCGAAGGGGTCTCGCCGTCGCCGTTCCGGTGGTAAGGTGAATTTCTCACCAAGTGATCGGCCGGAACAGCGTCCCGCGCATGGCGCCGGCAAACCTGATGGGATACAAGGCGTTGCGTTTTTGCGCCGCGAGAGTCGCCCGAACGGCCGGCCGAGCCGCAACCCGCATTCGCACTAGCCGCCTATCGATCTGGAGATAACCATGGCTAAGGAAGAGCTGATCCAGTTCGAAGGACTGGTCACCGAAATTCTCCCTGACGCACGCTATCGCGTGCAGCTCGACGCCGGGCACGAAATCGTCGCCTACACCGCCGGCAAGATGAAGAAGAACCGCATCAAGACGCTGGCGGGCGACCGTGTGACGGTGGAGATGTCGCCCTACGATCTGGAAAAGGGGCGGCTGATCTTCCGCCACAAGGACGAGCGTCCCGGTCCGGCCGGCGGCCCGCCGCGGGGCGGTGCCCAGCGCGGCGGCCAGTTCCGCCGCCGGTAAGACCGTCCCGTCCTGCGGGAAGGAATCGACCGACATGCATGGAATCCGCCGCGGCACGCGGCGGATCAAAAAATCGTGCGCGTCAGGATTGTTTTGGGGCCTCGCTTCCGATAAAATGAATTATCGATTTTCGGCCGGACGACATTAGCATCCACCGGTACAGCCGGTTCAGACACGCTGACGACCCTTCCAAAAATTCGATCTAACCCGCCCGCGCAAGTGGGCTTCGACACTGTATATCTTGAGAAGGGACTACCCCCCATGAGCATGGGAACCGTGAAGTGGTTTAACGCAACCAAAGGCTTCGGCTTCATCCAGCCCGACGACGGCGGCAAGGACGTGTTCGTTCACATCAGCGCCGTCGAGCGCGCTGGCCTCGGAACGCTCCGCGAAGGTCAGAAGATCTCCTACGAGATCGTGGCCGATCGCCGGTCCGGCAAGTCGGCCGCCGATAATCTCCGCGCCGCGAGCTAGGCCGTCTCCGGGCCCCCCGCGGCCCGGGACCGGCCACCAAACGAAAAGGCCGTGCAGGCGCACGGCCTTTTTTCATGCGCCGAGAACAGTGCCGTTCACGTGGTCGTGCAGGTCGTCGACGGGCTGTAGTAGACGCAAAGCGACTGACGCGGACGGGTATAGGAGACGTCGTTCAGCGTGATCCCGGTCTTGAGCACGAACTTGACCGACGGCGTGTAGGTGTAGCTGACCTCCGAGAAGATCAAATAGGTGCCGGCGACGGCGAGCGTCGAGGGGATGGCGACGATGCTCCCCGCGGTCCTCGGGCCCGCCCCCTTGCTCCACTGCACCCGCGCATTGAGCGTCGTGGGATCGACGTAGAGTTCGGAAATCGTCGCCGAGACCGGGCTGGGATCATAGGGCGTCATCACACCGGTCGACGCCGCGAAGAAATTGGTCATGTCGGCGTCGCCGACGGAGGTCGACTGCGACGTGAGGTCGGAAAGCGTCCGCGCCATCAGCGTGACCTTGCGGTCGACCGCCACCGCCGACGAGAATTCGACCGTGCCGAAGAACATCACCAGCATCAGCGGCATGATCACCGCGAACTCGGTCGCGGCGATCGCCCTGCTGTCGGCGAGAAAGCCCAATGAGGAGAAACGCGCCCGTCGCCAGATTTTCTCTATCGCCCGCATCGCTCGGATCCAATGGTTACGCACTAATTGTAGGGCTCGTTCTTGAACGCGGCCGTCGCCACCAGCAGACGCTTGTTGCCCGCGAGATTCGAGATGTTGTAGCCGAGCCCGGTGACGAACAACGGCCACTGATAGAACAGCCGCACCACCACGATGTCGCCCGGGCCGCCCGCAGCGTAGCCCGTGGTCTGGTCGAAATTGCCGGCCGCGTTGATGTGGCTCGGCAGCGTAACCGTCGAGAAGGACGTGAAGCTCGACACGTCGACATAAAGGCTGCTGCAGTCGAACAACGCCGGAATCTGGCTGCAGACGTAGGTCTTGAACGCCGCCTGGGTGCAGGGCGTGTTGACGCCGGCCACCTGGCAGACGGGCATCGCTCCGCTTTGCGCCTGCCCGGTCATGATCATGCGCGCGGAGTTCTGCGTGATGGTCTCGAGCACCTGGCTCGCGAAGAACATGAGCGCGGTCTCGATGATCGCGAACAGCAGCGCGAAGAACAGCGGCGCGACCAGTGCAAACTCGACCGCCGCCGAGCCACGGCCATTGCGGCGAAACCGGCGCAGCATGGTCCTGAATGTCAATCTCTTGGTGGCGGGCGACGGCATCGCGAGAAATCCCCAGCGGCAGCGATCTCTGCACCGTCGTTTAGCTGAAAGTAATTGTTGAAGTGTTTCGGGCGACCGCTGTACGGCGGCCCGGGCCGTCAAGGATCCGTTAACCTTCTCGCCGCGACACGGGGCACGCGGTCGAGCGCGCGCCCTTCACCGCTCGCGACGCGGGGATCGCTCCCGGTTTGCCGATGATGCCTAGTTCGTCTTGGCCGCGCCGGCGTTGCCGCTGGCCGTGCTGCTCAGGCTGCCGGCCTGGCCCATCGTCGCATTGAAATAGGATTCGCTGTCGCCGAGCGTCACGCGGCGCTGGCAGATCGGCATGCAGCTATAGGATTCCCGTTCGATGCCGCGATAGACCGTGACGAGCCGGTCGCTCGGTCCCTCGACCTGGATCTGCCGATCGACCAGGACCTCGCCGCCGCGGTCGAGAGCGATGAAGTTGGTGGCGCCATAGCCCTTGCCGGTCACCACGATCATGCCGCCGGGCTGCAGGGTCACGTCGGCGATCAGGGGATTTCCGACCACGATGGTCGCGACCTTGCCGGGCAGCCTGACGAGCTTGGCCTGGTCGACATTGACGGCAATGGTGTCTGCGATGGATTCGGCGAGGCCGGCCGCCGGCGCGATCAGCACGGCAGCTGCAACCAGACAAGCGCACGCCCGAAGGCACAGGAACTCTTTACGCATACTCTACCCCGGGACGTGAACTGGCCGACAGGAGCGATACGAAATCGAGCCGGCGCCCGACCCGGCTAACCTGCCCCCAATTCATGAACGTTCCGCAAACAACAGGCCTAAAGCCTGATGCTTCGGCGCGTTTAGTCCGGACCCGCACGTTTTTCGGGTGATCCGGTCGGACCGCGGTAAACGCCGTCTTCCGGATCGGGAGCAGTTTCTAGCGGCGGAAGGGATAGGCCAGTTGCCCGCCGAACTCGTTGGGCATGGTCGCTTCGTCCTTGCCGTACTCCTTCGGCAGCTCGTTCTCGGGCATATGGAACGTTCCAAACAGCACGTCCCAGATCGGGAAGGTGCCGGCAAAGTTGGTGTTGCCGCCCTCTTCGAGCGACGTGTGGTGCCAGCGATGGAATACCGGCGTCGCCAGCAGGTATTTGAACGGCCCGAACGTCCAGTTCAGGTTGGCGTGGACGAAGGCGGAATAGAAGGTGGTGAACGGACCGAGCCAGATCATGGTATTCGGCGAGATGCCGGCGGTCAGCAGCATGACGTCGACCGCGATGGTCCCCAGCAGCAGGTTCACGGGATGGAAACGCGCCGCCGAAATCCACTCCAGCTCCTCCGAGGAATGGTGGACCGCGTGATACTTCCAGAAGCCGCCGCCGTGAAACAGCCGATGCAGCCAGTACAGCATGAAATCGGACAGCACCAGGAACAGGATGCCCTGCAGCCAGAGCGGCAGCTGCGCGAGCGGACCGTGGCCGTCGTCGTAGAAGGCGATGAGCTCGTCGGGATCATGGATGTTGAAGAGGTAGCCGGCGGCGGCGATCAGCAGCCCGATCCGCATCGTGCGGGCGAACACCGGAACGAAGAACCAGTAGCAGACGTCGGTCACGATTTCCCGCTTACGCCACCACGGCCCTGCCGGATTGCAGGCCCAGAAATGCGCGAGCACGGAGAAGACGAGCCCGAGCACGATGGTGATGGGAATGACCTTCTCGATGGTCTCGCCGAGCATCAAGGCGACTTGCATGGGTAGGCTCGACATCGTCGCCTCCTCTTTCGATCCTGGTTCCACAGGCCTACTCCCGGAGATTTAAGGGAGCGTGAAGTCGCAGCGCCTCGGGCACTCCCTGCGCGAGACTGCAAACAAGATCGATTTACGGCGGACCCCTTAAGTCCAAATTCACTCTGGTCAGAAGCCGCGCGCCACGGCCCGCTTTCCGCGACCGAATTAACCCTACCGAAAGAGCTCGGCTCTCATGCTCGACGTGCTGGAGACAGCGCCGAACGAGGCCACCACATCCCAGAGGGAGTCAGCTCATGAAGAACCTTATTGCACGTTTCGCGAACGATGAATCCGGCGCCACCGCCATCGAATACGGACTGATCGCCGCCGGCATCGCGCTCGCGATCATCACCGTCGTCAACAATCTCGGCACTACGCTGAACGCCAAGTTCGGCTCGATCAGCAGTTCGCTGAGGTAAGCGAGTCCAACCCGCGTACAGCAAGAGCCCCGGACCTCCGGGGCCTTTGTTTTTCTCGAGGCTCGCAGTTCCAGTGGCGTTGCGTAAGATACACCGGTCCGCCGCGCCCGGCGCGGTCGCGGCAGAGGGAGCGCGGAGCGATGCGCCGGCCGGCTTGGTCTGCCTGGCCCTGCTGCTCGCGCTCGTCGCGCTGGCGGCGCGGATCGCAAGCGTCTGGTGAGACCGCCTCCGGCGGCCGGACCTCTCGCCCGCGTGGCCGTCCCGCCGTTTTCGGTTTGTTTAGCACTGACGGCTAAAATTCCGCGACGCTCCGATCCTGCGGCGGCCGCAAGGCCCGAAGAAGCAACCCATGATCCTCGACCTCGCGCGCCTTCTGATCTTCCCGGCCCTGATGGCGTTTGCCGCGGCGAGCGACCTGTTCACGATGACCATCTCGAACCGGGTGTCGCTGGCGCTGGTCGCCGGCTTCTTCATCCTCGCCTTCGCCGGCGGCATGGCGCCCCACGCCCTGCTGACCCATGTGGGCGCCGGGGCGCTGGTGCTGGCGGTGACCTTCACCTGCTTTGCCATGGGCTGGGTCGGCGGCGGCGATGCGAAAGTGGCAGCCTCCGTCGCACTCTGGTTCGGCTTTCCGCACCTGATGGACTTCGCGCTCTACGCCTCCCTGTTCGGCGGCGCGCTCACGTTGCTGCTGCTGCAGTTCCGGCAATGGCCGCTGCCGTTCGGCCTGGCCGGGCAGGCCTGGCTCGCGCGCCTGCACGCCAAGGAGACGGGCATTCCCTACGGCATCGCGATCGCGATCGGTGCGCTCGTGGTCTACCCGGAGACGGAATGGGTGAAGGCGATCGATCTCGCCCACCTCGCGCTGCGCTGACCGCGCCGGATAAACCAGGCGTTAAGGCGATTTAGATACGCCTTATTAACCATGCTTTGACGAATAGCTGGTCAACTGCCATCACGGCGGCGGCAGCGTCGCGGCGTTTTGTTGGAAAGTGAAGCGTATGAATACCGCACGCATTGTCGTCCTGACGGTCGCCATCGGTGCCGGCGGCATCGCTGCGTACCTGGCGAGCGGGTCCGACGGCCCGGCGCCGACGCCGGCCGCGCCGGTCGCCCAGCTTCCAACCGTCGACGTTCTCGTGGCCAAATCCGACATCGGCCTCGGCCAGACCGTCAAGCCCGAAGACGTGCAGTGGCAATCCTGGCCGGCCGCGACCGCCAGCGCCGCCTTCATCCGCCGCAACGAGCGCCCCGACGCGACCACACAGGTCGCAGGCTCGATCGTCCGCGTTCCCTTCATCCAGGGTGAGCCGATCCGCGACCAGAAACTGGTCAAGGCCGAGG
Source organism: Bradyrhizobium sp. (assembly GCF_028868675.1). Taxonomy (GTDB): domain Bacteria; phylum Pseudomonadota; class Alphaproteobacteria; order Rhizobiales; family Xanthobacteraceae; genus Bradyrhizobium. The sequence goes on along the minus strand of NZ_JAGWUA010000010.1, from coordinate 14,765 downwards.
GCTCGGGCTTCATGGCCGCCATCCTGCCGAGCGGCATGCGCGCGGTCTCGACCGAAATCTCGCCGGAAACCGGCGCGGGCGGCTTCATCCTGCCCAACGACCGCGTCGACGTGCTGCTGACGAAGCGCGACAAGAACCCCGATCGCGCCTCCAGCGGCAGCGACGTCGTCAACGCCGAAATCATCCTGTCCAACATCCGCGTGCTGGCGATCGATCAGGCGCCGAAGGAGAAGGACGGCCAGAACGCCGTGGTCGGCAGGACCGTGACGCTCGAGCTGAAGCCGGAGCAGACCGAGACGCTCGCGCGCGCGCGCCAGAGCGGCACGCTGTCGCTGGCGCTGCGCAGCATCGCCGACGTCAATGCCAAGAGCGACACGACAGACGAACCGCGCAGGCGCGGTGAGAACATCGCCGTCATCCGCTACGGCGTGCCGAGCCAGATGACCGCGCAGAAGTGACGATGGGGACCACCGATATGAAATGCAGGGTAACCACGATGAAGCTGCGGACCTTCACGGTCCGCGCCCTGTCGTTTTCGGCCCTTGCCGCGCTGGCGCTCACCCCGGCCCTGAGTCCGGTCACCGCCGCCGACTATCGGCCGGCGCCGCCGGCCGCCGCCGACGGCCAGATGAACGCGCGCTTCCTGTCGCTCGGCGTCGGCAAGTCCCTCGTGATCGACCTGCCGCGTGACATCAAGGACGTGCTGGTCGCCGACCCCAAGATCGCCAACGCGGTGGTGCGCTCGGCGCAGCGCGCCTACATCATCGGCGCCGCCGTCGGCCAGACCAACATCGTCTTCTTCGATTCCGCCGGCCAGCAGATCGCGGCCTACGACATCGCGGTGAAGCGCGACCTCAACGGCATTCGCGCCGCGCTGAAGCAGATCCTGCCCAATTCCGACATACAGATCGACGGCGTCGGCGAAGGCATCATCCTGAGCGGCACGGCGGCGAGCAACATCGAGGCGCAGCAGGCCAACGATCTCGCGACCCGTCTCGCCGGCGGTGCCGACAAGGTCGTCAACTCGATCATCGTCCGCGGCCGCGACCAGGTCATGCTCAAGGTGACGGTGGCCGAGGTCGCCCGGTCGATCGTCAAGCAGCTCGGCATCGACCTCACCGCCAACCTCAACTACGGCACCGCAGTGGTGAATTTCACCAACTCCAACCCGTTCACCGCCTATGGCCGCAATCTGGTGTCCGGCAACGCGCTGAGCACCTCGTTCGGCTCGACGCCCTCGGTGACGGCGACGCTGCGCGCGATGGAAGGCGCGGGCGTCGTGCGCACGCTCGCCGAGCCGAACCTCACGGCGATCTCGGGCGAATCCGCCACCTTCATCGCTGGCGGCGAGTTCCCGGTGCCGGCAGGATACGCCTGCGATCCCACCACGCACGTCTGCACCACCCAGATCAGCTTCAAGAAGTTCGGCATCTCGCTGAACTTCACGCCGGTGGTGATGACCGAGGGCCGGATCAGCCTCCGCGTGATGACCGAGGTCTCGGAACTGTCGAACGACAACTCGATCACGCTGTCGCAGGCCGTCACCCTGACCTCGGTGAACTCGCTGACGGTGCCCTCGATCAAGACCCGCCGTGCCGAGACCACGCTGGAGATTCCGTCCGGCGGCTCGATGGCGATGGCCGGGCTGATCGCGGACCAGACCAAGCAGGCGATCAACGGCTTGCCCGGGCTGATGCAGGTGCCGGTCCTGGGATCGCTGTTCCGCAGCCGCGACTTCGTCAACAACCAGACCGAGCTGATGGTGCTGGTGACGCCCTATATCGTCCGCGCGGTCGCACAGAAGGACCTGTCGCGACCGGACGACGGCTTCGCGGCGCCGGCCGATCCGCAGGCCGAACTGCTCGGCAACATCAACCGCATCTATGGCGTGCCAGGCCGGGTCGACCCGGCGCGGAATTACCGCGGCACCTACGGCTTCATCACCGATTGAGCGGAACGGGGATCTGACAATGACCACAAGACCACCCCTCGATCGCAGACGCGCCGTTCGCCTCGGCGGCGCGCTCGCCGGCATCGCCGTCGCGCTCGGAGCCTGCACGCATACCGACCAGGCCGTCACCGCCTCCATTCCGGACGACTACCGGCAGCGGCACCCGATCGCGATCGAGGAAGCCAACCGCTCCACCGTGATCTTCGTCGGCCAGGCCCGCGGAGGGCTGACCGCGTCCCAACGCGCCGACGTCATGGGCCTGGCGTCGACCTGGATGCGCGAGGGTACCGGCGCGATCCACATCGACCTGCCGACCAGCACGCCCAACGCACGGGCGGCCCAGGAATCGCTGCGCGAGATCGAGGCGATGCTGGCGGCTGCGGGCGTGCCGCCGCGCGGCGTCATCGTGCACCGCTATCATCCGGAGGATTCGCGCTTCCTGCCGCCGATCCGGCTGACCTACTCCAAGATCGCCGCCGTCGCCGGTCCCTGCGGATTGTGGCCGGAAGACCTGGGCCCGTCGATCAAGAACAAGAGCTGGTTCGAGAACAAGCCGTACTACAATTTCGGCTGTGCCTCGCAGCGCAACCTCGCCGCGATGATCGACAATCCGTCCGACCTCGTGCAGCCGCGTCCCGAGACGCCGGCCTACACGATGCGGCGCAACGCCGGCTTCGAGAAATATCGCAAGGGCACCTCGACGGCGACCATCTATCCCGAGGCCGACAAGGCCAAACTCAGCGACACCGGCAAATGATCAGCTACGCCCGCCAGACCCAGGAAGAGGAGCCGCAGGCCGCCCCGCCGCCGGTCGAGGAGCATATTGCACCCGCGCCGCGCGTTTCGGTCCAGGCCTTCTGCGAGACGGTGGAGACGGCCGCCGCCGTGCAATCGGCCGGCGAGGACCGCCGGCTCGGCAAGGCCCATCTGAAGATCCAGATGGGCGGGATGGCGGCCGCGATCGAAGCCTACCGCTCCGCGCCGACCCCGAACGTGATCGTGCTGGAGAGCGACGGCCGCAACGATCTCCTGGGCGGGCTCGACCAGCTCGCCACCGTCTGCGACTCCGGCACCCGCGTCGTCGTCATCGGGCGCATCAACGACGTCATGCTCTACCGCGAGCTGGTGCGCCGCGGCGTCAGCGATTACGTGCTGTCGCCGGTCACGGCGCTCGACGTGGTGCGGTCGATCTGCAACCTCTTCTCGGCGCCGGAAGCCAAGGCGGTCGGCCGCATCGTCGCGGTGGTGGGCGCCAAGGGCGGCGTCGGTGCCTCGACCGTCGCCCACAACGTCGCCTGGGCGATCGCGCGCGACCTCGCGATGGACGCCGTGGTGGCCGACCTCGATCTCGCCTTCGGCACCGCCGGGCTCGACTACAACCAGGACCCGACGCAGGGCATCGCCGACGCGGTGTTCTCGCCCGACCGCGTCGACACCGCCTTCATGGACCGCCTGCTGTCGAAATGCACCGACCATCTGAGCCTGCTGGCGGCGCCGGCGACGCTCGACCGGGTCTACGATTTCGGAACCGATGCCTTCGACGCCGTGTTCGACACGTTGCGCTCGACCATGCCCTGCATCGTGCTCGATGTCCCGCATCAATGGTCGGGCTGGACCAAGCGCGCCCTGATCGGGGCCGACGACATCCTGATCGTGGCGGCGCCGGACCTTGCGAACCTGCGCAACGCCAAGAACCTGTTCGACCTCCTGAAGGCCCAACGTCCCAACGACCGGCCGCCGCTCTACTGCCTGAACCAGGTCGGTATCCCGAAGCGGCCGGAAATCGCCGCCACCGAGTTCGCCAAGGCAATCGAGAGCCAGCCGATCGTGTCGATCCCGTTCGAGCCGCAGGTCTTCGGATCGGCGGCCAACAACGGCCAGATGATCGCGGAGATCTCCGCCAACCACAAGTCGATCGAGATGTTCCTGCAGATCGCGCAGCGCCTGACCGGGCGCAGCGAGACCAAGAAGCAAAGAACGTCCATCCTTTCACCCCTGATTGAGAAGTTGCGGCGAAAATAAGCCGCCGCATGGAGTCGTTAAGTGTTTGGTAAGCGTAGCGGAACGGACGACACCCGGGCCTTCAGGCCCGGCGCCGCGCCGCCGGAGCCCCAGCCGGCTCCGGCGCCGACGGTTTCGCGCGCGCCGCCGCCGCCGGCCGTCGCGTCCCCGCCGCTGGCGCCCGCCAGGCCGGCGCCGACCATGGAAAGCCGCCGCTCGGACAATTACTACGAGGTCAAGGCCACCATCTTCGGCGCGCTGATCGAGGCCATCGACCTCGCCCAGCTCGCCAAGCTCGATTCCGAATCGGCGCGGGAGGAAATCCGCGACATCGTCAACGAGATCATCGCGATCAAGAACATCGTGATGTCGATCGCCGAGCAGGAGGAGCTGCTCGACGACATCTGCAACGACGTGCTCGGCTACGGCCCGCTCGAGCCGCTGTTGTCGCGCGACGACATCGCCGACATCATGGTCAACGGCGCCAACACCGTCTACATCGAGGTTGGGGGCAAGATTCAGCGCACCGGCATCCGCTTCCGCGACAACCAGCAGCTCCTCAACATCTGCCAGCGCATCGTCAGCCAGGTCGGACGGCGCGTCGACGAATCCTCGCCGATCTGCGACGCGCGCCTCGCCGACGGCTCGCGCGTCAACGCCATCGTGCCGCCGCTGTCGATCGACGGCCCCGCCCTCACCATCCGCAAGTTCAAGAAGGACAAGCTGACGCTGGATCAGCTCGTCAAGTTCGGAGCGATCACGCCGGAGGGCGCCGAAATCCTGCAGATCATCGGCCGCTGCCGCTGCAACGTGCTGATCTCCGGCGGTACCGGCTCGGGCAAGACCACGCTGCTCAACTGCATGACCAACTACATCGAGCACGACGAGCGCGTCATCACCTGCGAGGACGCGGCCGAGCTGCAGCTCCAGCAGCCCCACGTGGTGCGGCTGGAAACCCGCCCGCCCAACATCGAGGGCGAAGGCCAGGTCACGATGCGCGAGCTGGTACGCAACTGCCTGCGCATGCGCCCCGAACGCATCATCGTCGGCGAGGTCCGCGGACCCGAGGCGTTCGACCTGCTGCAGGCAATGAACACCGGCCATGACGGCTCGATGGGCACGCTGCACGCCAACAATCCGCGCGAGGCGCTGTCGCGCTGCGAATCCATGATCACGATGGGCGGCTTCTCCCTGCCCTCGCGAACGATCCGCGAGATGATCTGCGCCTCCATCGACGTCATCATCCAGGCCGCCCGCCTGCGCGACGGTTCGCGACGCATCACCCACATCACCGAGGTGATGGGCATGGAAGGCGACACCATCATCACCCAGGACGTCTTCGTCTACGACCTGGTCGGCGAGGACGCCAACGGCAAGATCATCGGCCGGCACCGCTCGACCGGCATCGGCCGTCCGCGCTTCTGGGAGCGCGCCCGCTACTACGGCGAGGAGAAGCGCCTGGCCGCCGCGCTCGACGCGGCGGAAGTGGACGCGAACAAGGGTTGAGGGCCAGCCACGCCATGAAGATTCAAGTGCTCGCCCTCGCCTTCCTCGCCACCGCCGCGGTCGGCGGCATTGCGTGGGTCTTCATCTATCCGCTCCTGTCCGGCGAGCGCAAGGCGGAGAGCCGCCGCGCCTCCGTGGCGCGCGCCGAGCCTACGGCGGCGCGTCAGGCCGAGAAGACCCAGCGCTCGCGCCGCGAGCAGGTCGAGGGCACGCTGAAGGATCTCGAGGCGCGGCGCCAGAAGGAAAAGAGCGTTCCGCTCTCCGTGCGCCTCGCGCAGGCCGGGCTGGACTGGACGCCGCAGAAGTTCTGGATCGCGTCGGGCGTGCTCGCCGGCGCCTGCTTCCTGCTCGCCATGCTCGTCGGCGGCGGGCTGCTCGGGGCCGCGGGGCTCGCCTTCGCCGCCGGCTTCGGCCTGCCGCGCTGGACGCTCGGCTTCCTGAAGAAGCGCCGCGAAGCGAAATTCCTCAAGGCGCTGCCCGACGCCGTCGACGTGATCGTCCGCGGCATCAAGGCGGGCCTGCCGCTGTTCGAGTCCATCAAGGTCGTCGCCGCCGATTCGCCCGAGCCCCTGCGCAGCGAGTTCCTGGCCATCATCGAGACCCAGGCGATCGGCATGCCGCTCGGCGAAGCCTGCGCGCGGCTCTACGACCGCATGCCGCTGCCCGAGGCCAACTTCTTCGGCATCGTCGTGTCGATCCAGCAGAAATCGGGCGGCAACCTCTCGGAGGCGCTCGGCAACCTCTCCAAGGTGCTGCGCGACCGCAAGAAGATGAAGGAGAAGATCCAGGCGATGTCGATGGAGGCCAAGGCTTCCGCCGGCATCATCGGTTCGCTTCCGCCGATCGTCATGCTCCTGGTCTACCTCTCGACGCCGCAATACATCTCGCTGCTGTGGACCCATCCGACCGGCCAGCTGATGCTGGTCGGCTGCGTCATCTGGATGTCGATCGGCGTGATGGTGATGAAGAAGATGATCAACTTCGATTTCTGATGGTGCCCCATGGTCGACTTCCTCATCGCGAAGCTGCATGACGTCCACTTCCTGACGATGCTGCTGGCGGCCATCGCCGCCAGCGCCACCGTCTACACCCTGGTGATGCCGCTGTTCGCGGGCGAAGGCCTTGCCAAGCGTATGAAGGCGGTGGCCAACGAGCGCGAGCGCATCCGCCAGCGCGAACGCGACCGGCTGGCCAAGAGCGAGAAGGTCTCGCTGCGCCAGACGCCGAAGCAGCTCGTCTCCAAGGTGGTCGAGGACTTCAACCTCACCAAATGGCTGGCGCAGGAGGCCGCGCGCGAGAAGCTCGTGATGGCGGGCTATCGCGGCCACGCGCCCTACGTCACCTTCCTGTTCGCCCGCGGCGTGACCCCGATCGTGCTGTTCGTCGGCGCGGTCCTCTACGTGTTCCTGATCGCGAAGATGCAGCAGCCGATGCCGATCAAGATCGGCATCTGCGTCGTCGCCGCCTATCTCGGGCTGCAGGCGCCGATGCTGTTCCTGAGGAACGCGATCTCCAAGCGCCAGCTCTCGATCAAGCGCGCCTTCCCCGATGCGCTCGACCTCTTGCTGATCTGCATCGAGTCCGGCATGTCGGTCGAGACCGCGTTTCGCAAGGTCGCCGCGGAGATCGTCGGCCAGTCGATCGCGCTGTCGGAGGAGTTCACGCTGACGACGGCGGAACTGTCCTATCTGCAGGACCGCAAGGTGGCCTATGAGAACCTGTCGCGGCGCACCGGCCTCGAAGGCGTCAAGTCGGTCTGCCTGGCCCTGCAGCAGGCGGAGCGCTACGGCACGCCGCTCGGCCATTCGCTGCGGGTGATGGCGCAGGAAAACCGCGACATGCGCATGAACGAGGCCGAGAAGAAGGCGGCCGCGCTGCCGCCGAAGCTGACCGTGCCGATGATCCTGTTCTTCCTGCCGGTCCTGTTCGTCGTCATTCTCGGACCGACTGGCATCAAGATCTCGGAGCTGCACTGACCGGGCGCGGCCACGCGGGCCGCGGCGACAGCCGCGCTCGACACACGCGAAAAGTCCAGATCAATCGGGCTGGCTGAGGGAGGCGACCGGCATCCGGCGGGAGGCCGCGCGGGGCGCATCCTTGCGGTTCAGCATGTCCTTCAGATAGGCGACGTTGGCGGCGGCCTCTTCCGGCGGCAGGTCGGCCTTGACGATGGTCTCGGCCTCCGCGAAGCGACCCTGCAGGCCGACCACCAGAGCGAGATTCTGCCGTACCCGCGGCCCCGCGTTCGGCGCGGCATAAGCCTGCCGCAGCGTCTCCTCCGCCTTGGGCAGCTCCTTCGAGAGCATGTAGGACAGGCCGAGATTGGAGAGCACGCCGGGCTCGCCGGGCGCAATCTTCAGCGCGCTCGCATAGTAGCGGCGCGCGTCCTCGTGCCGACCCATCTGGTCGAGCGCGGTGCCCTGCACCGAGAGCAGGCGCCAGTCCGGATTGTCGGGCGAATGGGCCTTCGACAAGACGTCGAAGGCCTGCTGGAAATTGCCGTTGTCGGCGAGCGCACGGCCGTAAGCCGCCAGCAGCGCCTTGTTGCCGGGATGGGCGATGGTGGCCTGCTCGAGCACGGCTGCGGCCTGCGCACGCTGACCGTTGGCGCGCAAGGCCTGGCCGTAGGCCAGCGCCGCATTGGGGTCCTTGGGGTTGGCGCGATAGCGCTCGCCATAAACCTCGGCGGCGCGCACCGGATCGGTCGGCGGCGCGGCATCCGCGCGCTGCGTCAGCGACCCCGTGATGTCGGCCATGGTCTGGCAGCCGCCAAGCCCCGCAGCCAACAGCGCGACCAGCGAGGCGGACGCGAGAAGTCGGGCAGGACTGAACCGCTGACGCATGACGCTTTGACTCTCGAGCCGATTGATCGAGCCGAACGCGCCAGCAATAGACCGTTAACCCTAACGGGCGGTTAACGGCCGCTCGCCCGGCTCAATATTCGACGGCGAGCCGCTTCCTGATCTCGTCGATCCGCTTGTCGAGCGCGTCGAACCGCGCATGGACGGCGCGGTCGTGGAGATAGAAGACATAGCCGCCGGCAAGGAAGGCGAAGATCCAATGATGATGCTCGACATAGTCGAACACCGCCTCGATGGCCTGGCCGAGAAACCCGATCACGTTCCACAGAACGTCCATTGCAATCCTCCCGGCACGCTTGATTGGCTGACCTCCGGACGCGTCACGCCGCAGGCGGTCTTGCCGGAACCTAGCATGACGCCGGGCCAGCGAGTAGCCGACCGCATCCTGCAGCAAAGCCGATTGCAGGCGCGGCCAAACTCTGCGAAGTCTTCCGGCATCCCGCGCGATCCGCTCGCGCCCGCGCCCGAGCCAGCCCATGCCCTCCGTCTTCGAGACCTCCTCCCCCGCATCCGCCATCCCCATCACCTTCGTAACCAGGTCGCGCTGGGATGCTCTGCGGGAAACGCTGTCGCCGCCGCAGCGTCAGTTCGCGGTGGCCAACGGCTTCACCGCCAAGCCGGGCGCATGGCTCGCTTTGCCCGCGCCCGACGGCGCGATCGCGCAGGTGCTGTTCGGCTTGGAGGATGACGGCGCAAAATCGCGCGACCCGTTCCGGCCGGGCGCGCTGCCGGGATTGCTGCCGCCCGGCACCTACCGCTTCGCCAATGCGCCGCATGATGCGCGCCTCGCCGCCCTCGCCTTCGCGCTCGGCAGCTACCGCTTCGGCCGCTACCGCAAGCCTGATCGTTCCGACGTCCGGCTGGTTCCACCCGACGGCGTGGATGTCGCCGAGACCGCAGCAATCGCAGAGGCCGCGGCGCTGGCGCGCGACCTCGTCAATACGCCCTCCAACGACATGGGGCCCGGAGAACTCGCGGCCGCCGCGCAAGCACTCGCGGAAGAATTCGGCGCCAACTGCACCTGCGTCGTCGGCGAGGAACTGAAGCGGAGTTTTCCGCTGATCCACGCTGTCGGGATGGCCTCCAGCCGCGCGCCGCGCCTGATCGATCTCGGCTGGGGCGATCCCGACCATCCCAAGGTGACCCTGGTTGGCAAAGGCGTCTGCTTCGACACCGGCGGGCTCGACCTCAAGCCGTCGAGCGGCATGCTGATCATGAAGAAGGACATGGGCGGTGCCGCCAACGTGCTGGCGCTCGCGCGCATGGTGATGGCCGCGAAGCTGAAGGTGCGCCTGCGGGTGCTGATCCCCGCCGTGGAGAATGCGGTCTCCGGCAATGCCTTCCGCCCGCTCGACATCTTCCGCTCGCGCAAGGGCATTTCCGTGGAGATCGGCAACACCGACGCCGAGGGCCGGCTGGTGCTCGCCGACGCGCTGGCGCTGGCCGACGAGGAGAAGCCCGACCTGCTGATCGATCTCGGCACGCTGACGGGCGCGGCGCGCGTGGCGCTCGGGCCGGATTTACCGCCCTTTTACACCAACGATGAGACGCTTGCCGCGGACGTCGCGCGATGCGCCGTCGCGGAGAACGATCCGTTGTGGCGCATGCCGCTGTGGCCGGCCTACGATTCCTGGCTGGATTCGAAGACCGCCGACATCACCAATGCACCCTCCGGGGGCTTTGCCGGCTCGATCACCTGCGCGCTGTTCCTGCAGCGCTTCGTCGAGCAGGCGAAGTGCTGGCTGCATGTCGACATCTACGCCTGGACGCCGTCCGCAAGACCCGGGCGTCCCGAGGGCGGCGAGTGCCAGGCGGCGCGCGCCCTCTACAAGCTGCTGAGCGAGCGCTATGCATGATCCGCGGCTGACGCCAGCACGAGGCGACCTCGCCGCGAAATATCTCGAGGGCAAGGTCACCGCCGACCGTTTCGTCACCGGCGAGGAGTTCGAGGTGATCGAGCCGATCGCGCCGCTGCGCGAGCAGCCGTCGTCCGGCGCCACGCTGATGACGGAGGCGCTGCTCGGCGAGCGCGTCACCGTCTACGACCGCAACGGCGAGGGTTTCGCCTGGGGCCAGCTTGCCAGCGACGGTTACGTCGGCTGGCTGCCCGATGCGGCGCTCGCAAGACCCGCGGCCGCGCCGACGCACAAGGTCACGACGCTGCGAACGTTTGCTTTTCCCGGCCCCTCGATCAAGCTGCCGCCGGCGGACGCGCTGGTGCTGGGATCAAGGGTGACGGTAACGCGCGAGGATGGCAGCTTTGCCGTGACGCATGGCGGTCGCTACCTGCCGAAAGCGCATCTCGGCGAACTCGACGATCGCGAGCCGGACTTCGTCGCGGTTGCCGAACGTTTCGTCGGCACGCCCTATCTCTGGGGCGGCAAGAGCAGCCTTGGCATCGATTGCTCGGGCCTGGTGCAGGTCTCGCTGACCGCCGCCGGCATCGGCTGCCCGCGCGACAGCGACATGCAGCAGGACGGGCTCGGCCGTGCGCTCGAAGCGCATGAGAGAAGGAAGCTGCAGCGCGGCGACCTGATCTTCTGGAAGGGCCACGTCGCGATCGTGCGCGACGGCAGCAGCATCGTGCACGCCAACGCCCATCATATGGCAACCGTGATCGAGAACACCGCGCAGGCGATCGCCCGAATCAGCCAGGCCGGCAGCGAAGTGGTCACGATCAAGCGGCTGTAGGCCCTTACGTCGCCACCGCTCCGTTGCCGGCCGTCTCCAGCCGGAACGCGGCGGCGAACAGCGCGCGGGTGTAGTCGGTCTTCGGCGTCTTGAACAGCTCGGCGGCCGGCCCCTCCTCCACCACCTTGCCGCCGCGCATCACGATCAGATGGCTGGCGAGCGAGGCGACCACGCGCAGATCGTGCGAGATGAACATGTAGGTCAGGTCGCGCTTGCGCTGCAGTTCGCGCAGGAGGTCGACCATCTGGGCCTGGAGCAGCATGTCGAGCGCGCTGGTCGGCTCGTCCAGCACGACGAAATCGGGCTCCAGCACCACGGCGCGCGCGATGCTGATGCGCTGGCGCTGGCCGCCGGAGAACTCATGTGGATAGCGGAAGCGTGTCTCCGGATCGAGCCCGACATCCTGCAACGCCTGCACCACGCGCGCCTCGCGCTCGTCCTGCGAGAGCTTTGGCTGATGCACCGAGAGGCCTTCGCCGATGATGTCCGAAACCGACATGCGCGGGCTAAGCGACCCGAACGGGTCCTGGAACACGATCTGCATGTCGCGCCTGAAGGGACGCATCTCCTTGAAGCGCAGACCCTGGATGTCCTTGCCCAGGAATACGATGCGGCCGTTGGAGGAGATCAGGCGCAATAGCGCGAGCCCCAGCGTGGTCTTGCCCGAGCCGGATTCGCCGACGACGCCGAGCGTCTCGCCCTTGCGCACGGCAATGGTGACGCCGTCGACTGCCTTGATATAGCCGACCGTCTTGCGCGTCAGGCCGCGCTTGATCGGAAACCATACCTTCAGATCGCTCGCCGACATTACCACCGGCGCCTGCGGCTGCGGCGGCGCCGGATCGGGCTTCGGCTCCGCAGCCAGCAGATCGCGCGTGTAGGGGTGCTTCGGGCGCGTAAACACTTCCTCCACCGGGCCCTGCTCGACGATCTTGCCGCCGTTCATGACGCAGACGGTATCGGCGATGCGGCGCACGATGCCGAGATCATGGGTGATGAAGAGCAGACTCATGCCGAGCCGGGCGCGGATGTCGGCGAGCAGCGCAAGGATCTGCGCCTGCACGGTGACGTCGAGCGCGGTGGTCGGCTCGTCCGCGATCAGCAGGTCGGGTTCGTTGGCGAGCGCCATCGCGATCATCACGCGCTGGCGCTGGCCGCCGGAGAGCTGGTGCGGATAGCTCTTGAGCCGCGTCTCCGGCTCGGGAATGCCGACCTGCGTCAGCAGTTCCAGCGTGCGCTGGCGCGCCAGCGCGGTGCTGGTGGGATTGTGCAGCTGGATGATCTCGCCGATCTGCGCCTCGATCGTATGCAGCGGATTGAGCGAAGTCATCGGCTCCTGGAAGATGATCGAGATCTCACCACCGCGAATGCCGCGCATTTCGCGCTCCGGCAGGCCGAGGACGTCGCGCCCCTTGAAGCGGATGCTGCCGGAGGGATGCGAGGCGCTCGGATAGGGCAAGAGCTTCAGGATCGACAACGCGCTGACCGATTTGCCCGAGCCGGACTCGCCGACCAGCGCCACGCACTCGCCGCGCTTGATCTGGAACGAGACCCTGTCGACCGCAAGCGTCGTGCCTCCGCCCTGGTGGAACGCCACGGAGAGATCGCGCACGGCAAGCAGGGGCTGGTTGATCGCGTCCATCGCGGCCCTCACCTGAACGTCTTGCGCGGATCGAAGGCGTCGCGCACGGCTTCGCCGACGAAGATCAGGAGCGAGAGCATGATCGCGACCGAGAAGAAGCCGGTGAAGCCGAGCCAGGGCGCCTGCACGTTGGACTTGCCCTGCGACAGGAGCTCGCCGAGCGACGGCGATCCCGGCGGCAGGCCGAAGCCCAGGAAGTCGAGCGCAGTCAGCGTCATCACCGAGCTCGAGACGATGAACGGCAGGAAAGTCATGGTCGCCACCATCGCATTCGGCAGCAGGTGGCGGAACATGATCACCGCGTTGGAAACGCCGAGCGCGCGCGCCGCCTGGATGTACTCGAAATTGCGCCCGCGCAAGAATTCCGCGCGCACGAGGCCCACCAGCGACACCCAGGAGAACAACAGGAGGATGCCGAGCAGAACGAAGAAGCCGGGCACCAGCACCGAGGACAGGATCAGCAGCAGGTAGAGCGAGGGGATCGCCGTCCAGATCTCGATGAAGCGCTGGAACGAGAGATCGATCCAGCCGCCGAAATAGCCCTGGATGCCGCCCGCCGCGATGCCGACGATCGAGGAGACGATGGTGAGACAGAGACCGAACAGCACCGAGATGCGGAAGCCGTAGATCAGCCGCGCCACCACGTCGCGGCCCTGGTCATCGGTGCCGAGCCAGTTGTATTCGAGATCCCGGCAGCTCTTCAGGCCCTTCTTCTCGACGACCGGCGCGCACTGCTTCTCCGTCAGCATCCAGGTCGGCGGCGACGGCGCGGGCGTCGGCAGATCGAGATTGTGGGTGTCGTAGGAATAGCGGATCAGCGGCCAGACGATGGTGCCGCCCTTCTCCTTGATCAGCTTCTGCAGGTAGGGATCGCGATAGTCGGCCGCGGTCTCGAAATCGCCGCCGAACGTGGTCTCCGAATAGGTGACGAAGGCCGGCCAGTAGAGATGGCCGTCGAACTTGATCAGGAACGGCCGGTCGTTGGCGATCAACTCGGCAAACAGCGACACCGTGAACAGCACCAGGAAGATCCAGAACGACCAGAAGCCGCGCCGGTTGGCCTTGAAGCTCTCCCAGCGCCGCCTGTTGAGCGGCGACGGGCTGAACGCCTTGCGCGTGACCGGCACGGCTTCGCCGAGCGGCGACTTCGTCGTGGTCTCGATCGGGGTGGGGGCGGTGACGGCCATCAGACCTCCCGCGCCTCGAAATCGATCCGCGGATCGATCCACATGTAGGTGAGGTCCGAGATCAGGTTCACCACGAGGCCGACCAGCGAGAAGATGTAGAGCGTGCCGAACACCACGGGATAGTCGCGGTTGAGTACGCTCTCGAAGCTGAGCAGGCCGAGCCCATCGAGCGAAAAGATGGTCTCGATCAGCAGCGAGCCCGAGAAGAAGGCGTGGATGAAGGCGCCGGGGAAGCCGGCGATCACGATCAGCATCGCGTTGCGGAAGATATGGCCGTACAGCACCTGGTTCTCGCTGCAGCCCTTGGCGCGCGCGGTCATGACATATTGCTTGCGGATCTCGTCGAGAAACGAGTTCTTGGTGAGCAGCGTCATGGTGGCGAACGCGCTCAGGCCCATGGAAAGCAGCGGCAGCGTCAGGTGCCAGAAATAGTCGATGACCTTCCAGTACCAGGGAAATTGCGACCAGCCGTCCGAGGTCAGCCCGCGCAGCGGGAACCAGTTGAAGAACGAGCCGCCGGCAAACAGGATGATCAGGAGGATCGCGAACAGGAAGCCCGGGATCGCGAAGCCGACGATGATCACGGCCGAGGTCCATGTGTCGAAGCGCGAGCCATCCTTCACCGCCTTGCGGATGCCGAGCGGGATCGAGATCAGGTAGGTCAGCAGCGTCATCCAGATGCCGAGCGACATCGAGACCGGCAGCTTCTCCTTGATCAATTGAACGACACTGACGTCACGAAAATAGCTCTTGCCGAAATCGAAGCGGGCAAAATTCCACACCATCAAGGCGAAGCGCTCCGGCGCCGGCTTGTCGAAGCCGAACTGTTTTTCCAGGCTCTTGATGAAGTCGGGGTCGAGGCCCTGCGCGCCGCGATATTTCGAATTGACGGCGTCGGCGCCGGCGCCGACCAGCCCCGGCGCGCG
>NZ_JAGWUA010000351.1 GCF_028868675.1 Bradyrhizobium sp. | reverse complement strand
AAAAGGATTCGAAGGAAGGGCCGTCAAATCGAACTGTATCAACCACGTCTCTGCGCCGCGATGCGACGCATTCGACAGCATCAGCTTATCTGCGGCGAAATGACGACGGAACGACAGATTCGCGGTTGCACTGCGGCAACGACATTTCAGCCAAGCGCGAGGGACAGGCATCTCACCCAAGCGTGAGGGACAGGAATCGCAATTGAGAGTACGTTTCAGTCTCAGCTCGCGATCCCCTCGGATGTTCGCGTCTGGTCGGAATCGCGAAAACTTTGGACAAAGCGACCGCTTGCGCCGTCGGCCGGCGCGAAGCCCGGTCGCGCGGCAAGGGAGCTAGCGACCATGGCCACCTTCTACCAAGGCAATGTCCCCAGCATGGCTCGGTCCGCCGATGCGGCTGGGCCAACCATCCGGACCATCCGGCTGTCCGACCTGCATGACGCGCTCCGCCGCGGGTGGGAGGACTTCATGGCGGTACCCAGCCACGCCATCATTCTCTGTGTCATCTATCCGGTGCTTGGATTGGTGCTCGAACGCATCGTGATGGGCTATTCCGTGCTGCCGCTGTTGTTTCCACTCGCAGCAGGCTTCGCGCTGGTCGGCCCGTTCGCCGCGCTCGGCCTTTATGAGCTGAGCAGCCGGCGCGAGCGCCATGAGGAAGCCAGCGCATGGGACGTAATGGAAGTGCTGCGCTCCCCGTCGTTCGGAGCGATGCTCGGCTTAGGCACGTTGTTGCTGGCGCTGTTCGTAACCTGGGTCGCGATTGCGCAGGCGATCTACATCGCGGCGTTCGGCTATGAAGGCGTGACCAGCATGTCCGACTTTGCCAGGCGCGTACTGACGACGTCGCAAGGCTGGTGGCTGATCGCGGTCGGCTGCGGCACCGGATTCCTGTTCGCGCTCGCGGCGCTCTGCATCAGCGTCGTGTCGTTTCCGCTGATGCTCGATCGCCACGCCAGCGCCGGCGAAGCCATGGTCACCTCGCTACGCGCGGTCGCCAGGAACCCGGTGCCGATGGCCGCCTGGGGCCTGATCGTCGCGGTGCTGCTCGTGCTCGGCACCGCGCCGGCTTTCCTCGGTCTTGCGGTCGTCATTCCCCTGCTCGGCCACGCCACCTGGCATCTCTATCGCAAGGTGATCGTGTCCGATCCGAACGCGCGGCCGGTGCCACCGCCGCCGCACCGTCCGCGCAAGCCAGCCGCGGATTTCCCGGCCAACCTGTTCCCGTGGCGGAATCGGAGCGACGGATAGTGAAGCGCAAACGTCGAGACCGCCGGCCGAATACCGACCGGCGGTCGCGCGCCACGCCGAAGTCCCTGCCCGCGTTTCGTGCAGGATCCGCCGGCCCACGGGCCTTGCTTTAGCCGCGGTTGGCACCGAAATTGCTGCTGCCGGTCATGACATTTGGAATTGATTTGCCCTGATGCCCCCGACGATTTCTCGTCTGTTCCTCGCCGCCTTCGTCCTCATCATCTCGATCGCGTCAAGCGAGAGCGCGCGCGCCGCAGCCGCCTGCGGCTCCGGCAGCTTCGAGGCCTGGCTTGCCGACTTCAAGACCGAGGCGGCGGCCAAGGGCATTTCGCAGCAGGCGATCTCCGCGGGCCTTGCCGGCGTGACGCTCGACCAGAGCGTCTTGTCGCGCGATCGCTCGCAAAAGGTCTTCAGCCAGAGTTTCGAGGAGTTTTCCAGCCGCATGGTGCCGCCGCGGATGGGCCGCGGCTCCAACATGATGAAGCGATATGGCTCGGTGCTCTCGCGCATCGAGCAGGCCTATGGCGTACCCGGCGAAGTGCTGGTGGCGATCTGGGGACTTGAAACCGACTTCGGCACTAACACCGGCAAGTTCGCAACGATGCGCTCGCTCGCGACGCTCGCCTATGACTGCCGGCGCGCGGAGCAGTTTCGCGGCGAACTGATGGACGCGCTACGCATCGTCCAGCGCGGCGATCTTGCGCCGAACGAGATGCGCGGCGCCTGGGCCGGCGAACTCGGCCAGACCCAGTTCATGCCCTCGTCCTGGATGAAATACGCCGTCGACTTCGACGGCAACGGCCGTCGCGATCTCCTGCACAGCGCACCCGACGTGCTCGCCTCAACGGCGAACTATCTCGCCAGCTATGGCTGGCAGCGCGGCAAGGATTTCGAGCCAGGCAGCCCCAACTTCGCCGTGCTCCAGCAATGGAACAAGAGCGAGGTCTATACCCGGACGGTGGCCTATTTCGCGGCCCAGCTGGCTCATGCTCCCTAGCCATGTCGCGCACGAAAGTGTGATTTCATATTCATTTTTGTATCGCGATTTGCATGCCATTTGCGCATGCTGCAGAGGCGATATCCACCTCTGAACCCCTCGTGGGGAACCTGGCGCGAATTCATTTTCCA
>NZ_JAGWUA010000350.1 GCF_028868675.1 Bradyrhizobium sp. | reverse complement strand
CCGATCGCCTCGTCCATCGCCGGCGAGGTCGAGCCGAAATAGATCACGCCGTATTTGGTCGGCTTGGCGGCGTTGGCCTGTAGCGGCCGCGGCACCAGGTCCTGCGCGGTCTCGAACTTGCGCACCAGGCGCTGCATGTTGTCGGCGTAAACCGGGCCTTCCTCGGAGTACCGCGCATAGCGGTCGCGCGAGGTGCCGCGCGTGAAGTAGGAGCCTTTGGTCGGGTGCGTGCCGGGATAGGTGCGGTAGGGGATGCCGTCGCCGTCGACGTCGAGATAGCGGCCGAAGTCGCGGCCTTCCTCGAGCATCTCCGCCGTCATCACCTTGCCGCGGTCGTATTGCCGCGAATCGTCCCACTTCAGCGGCCGGCAGAGGCGGTGGTTCATGCCGATGTCGAGGTCGAGCATCAGGAAGATCGTCGTCTGCAGCCGCTCGGCGAGATCGAAGGCGACAGCCGCGAACTCGAACGCCTCGGCCGGATCTTCGGGGAACAGCAGCACGTGCTTGGTGTCGCCGTGGGAGGCATAGGCGCAGGCGATGATGTCGCATTGCTGGGTGCGGGTCGGCATGCCCGTCGAGGGGCCGGCGCGCTGAATGTTCATGATCACGGCCGGAATCTCGGCGAAGTAGGACAGGCCGATGAATTCGGTCATCAGCGAGATGCCGGGGCCCGACGTCGCAGTGAAGGCGCGCGCGCCGTTCCAGGAGGCGCCGATGACGATGCCGATCGAAGCCAGCTCGTCCTCGCCCTGGACGATGGCGTATTTCGCCTTTCCGGTCTTGGGGTCGTGGCGGTACTTCCTGCAGTGGCTGGTGAAGGCTTCCGCGACCGACGATGACGGCGTGATCGGGTACCAGGCGCAGACGGTGGCGCCGCCATAGACCGCGCCGAGCGCGGCCGCGTTGTTGCCCTCGATGAAGATGCGGTCGCCGACCTTGTCGGATTTCTTGACCCGCAGCCCGATCGGGCATTTCAGGTTCTGCAGCGCCCAGTCGCGGCCGAGGTGCAGCGCGTGGACGTTGGAGGAGAGCAGCTTCTCCTTGCCCTTGTATTGCTCGCCGATCAGCTGCTCGACGAGCTTCGGATCCATATCGAGCAGCGCGCAGAGCGCGCCGAGATAGATGATGTTCTTGAACAGTTGGCGCTGCCGCGGATCGGTGTAGGTCGAGTTGGTGATCGCGGTCAGCGGTACGCCGATCACGGTGACGTCGTCGCGGAATTTCGTCGACGGCATCGGCTTGGTGGAATCGTAGAATAGATAGCCGCCCGGCTCGATGCCGGCGACGTCCTTGTCCCAGGTCTGCGGATTCATCGCCACCATCATGTCGACGCCGCCGCGCGCGCCGAGATGGCCGTCCTCCGTCACTCGCACCTCGTACCAGGTCGGCAGGCCCTGGATGTTGGAGGGGAAGATGTTGCGGGGCGAGACCGGCACGCCGTGGCGCAGGATGGCGCGCGCGAACATCTCGTTGGCAGAGGCCGAGCCCGACCCGTTGACGTTGGCGAAGCGGACGACGAAGTCGTTTACGCTGCTGATCGGCTTTTTGTCGGGCATGACGAACCTGCGTGGGTCATTTCGATGAAATACTTCTGCATGTCCCAGGCGCCGGTGGGGCAACGTTCGGCGCACAGCCCGCAATGCAGGCAGACGTCCTCGTCCTTCACCATCACGCGCCCGGTCTTCAGGTCGGAGGAGACGTAGAGATCCTGGTCGGGGTGCTGCGACGGTGCCTTCAGCCGCTGGCGCAGGTCGGCCTCCTCGCCGTTCTGCGTGAAGGTGATGCAATCCATCGGGCAGATGTCGACGCAGGCGTCGCATTCGATGCACAGCGAGGTCGAGAACACCGTCTGCACGTCGCAGTTCAGGCAGCGATGCGCCTCGCCGAGCGCGAGCTTGACGTCGTAGCCGAGTTCGACTTCGGCGCGGATGTCCTTCAGCGCAATCACCTTGTCGCGATGCGGCACCTTGAAGCGCTTGTCGGCGGAGATGTCGTTGTCATAGCTCCACTCGTGGATGCCCATCTTCTGCGAGGAAACATGCACCTCCGGCAGCGGCCGCTCGTGGATGTCCTCGCCCGACAGCATCCGGTGGATCGACAGCGCGGCATCGTGGCCGTGCGCCACCGCCCAGATGATGTTCTTCGGGCCGAAGGCGGCGTCGCCGCCGAAGAACACCTTCGGGTTGGTCGAGACGAAGGTCTTGGCGTCGACCTTGGGCATGCCCCATTTGTCGAACTCGATGCCGCAGTCGCGCTCGATCCAGGGGAAGGCGTTCTCCTGGCCGACCGCGACCAGCACGTCGTCGCATTCGAAGGTCTGGTCGGGCTCGCCCGAGGGCACCAGGTTGCGGCGGCCCTTGGCGTCGTATTCGGCGCGCAC
>NZ_JAGWUA010000009.1 GCF_028868675.1 Bradyrhizobium sp. | reverse complement strand
TCTTTTTGAAGCTGATCGGGAAGTGGAAGCCGGCTTTGCCTCGCGACAAGCGCGTAACGCGTTTGCACGGAGATCAAGCTCAAACAAGCGATCAGATCATGATGCGATTTCGAACGATCGCGTCATGATCTAGATTTCTGCATCTAGATTTCTGCGATGGCGCCGACATGATCGGCGATCGCAAGCGACGACGTCAGTCCCGGCGACTCGATCCCGAACAGATTGATCAGGCCCTCGACGCCATGGTCCTGCGGACCCTGGATCAGGAAGTCCTGCGTCGCCACGGCGGGCGGAACGATCTTCGGCCGGATGCCCGAATAGCTCGGCATCAGTGCGCGGTCCGGCAGGCCCGGCCAGTATTTGCGGATGGCCGGGTAGAACCGTTCGGCGCGCGCCGGATCGACGGCGTAGTCGATGGCCTCGATCCACTCCACGTCGGGACCGAATCTGGCCTGGCCCGCCATGTCCAGCGTCAGATGAACGCCGAGCCCGCCGGGTTCAGGCACCGGATAGATCAGCCGCGAGAACGGCGCCCGCGCGCTGCAGCTGAAATAATTGCCCTTGGCGAGATAGGCGGGCGGAATCCGTTCCAGCGGCATCCCGTCGATGCCGCGCGCCACCGTTGTGGCTGAAAGCCCGGCGGCGTTGACCAGCAGCCGGCATTGCAGCGTCATCGGAGCTTTGCCGCCGGCGTCGATCTCGATCATGCCGCCGGCCGCCTTGGCGCGAAGCAGCGGCGTATGAAACGCAAAGGCGGCGCCGGCCTCCTCGGCCTCGCCGCGCAGCGAAAGCATGTAGGCGTGGCTGTCGACGATGCCCGTGGAGGGCGACAGCAGGGCGGCGTCGCAGGCGAGCGCCGGCTCCAGCGCGCGCGCGGCCTCGCCCGAGAGCAGCTGCATGTCGAGCACGTCGTTGGCCTCGGCGTGCGCCTTGATCGATTGCAGCTTCTCGGTCTCCTCCGGATTGGCCGCGACGATCAGCTTGCCGCAGTTCCTGTGCGGAATGCCGCGCTCCCTGCAGTAGCGATAGAGCGCGTGCCTGCCGCTGACGCAGAAGCGCGCCATCCAGCTGCCCGCGCGATAGTAAATCCCGGCATGGATCACCTCGCTGTTGCGCGAGGAGGTGATGGTGCCGATTCCCTCGGCCTCCTCCAGCACGATGACCTCGCGTCCGGCCTGCGACAGCCGCCGGGCCACCGCCAAACCGACCACGCCGGCTCCGATCACGACGCAATCGACTCTATCCATGGTTGCCGAGGGATTCGATTGGCCGCGAAGCGACGCCCGGCTCGCCCGGAACACGGGCCGCCGGATAGCTCGCCGTTAAGGAAGCATTTATCATGTCAGGGCAATTGCCGTATTTGACGTCACATTTTTCCGTCGCGCGAACAGGCGTTTACCCGATCCAAACGCGTGAAGCCAGACAATCCTCAGTTGAAATTGCGGGTGGCGGATGGCTGAGAAGAACTGGCACGCGGGCAGCACTATCCTGATTGCTGTGCAGGCCGTCGTGTGCCTCGGCTGCGCGATCGCGCCTGCACGCGCCTTTGCGTTGTCGGTCGATTTCGCCCCGCAAAGCTATGTCGGCAATCTCGATCCCAACCTGATCTGGGAAGCCCTGATCGGCGGCGTTGCCGTCTGCTCGCTTCTTGCGGCGATCGTGCTGTGGATCCACTCCGCATTGCGCCGGGCCAGGCGTATGCAGCTGCGGCGCAACGCCTTCGTCTCCTCCGCGCTCAATAATCTGAACCAGGGCGTGGTGATGACCGATTCGCGGCAGCGGGTCATCTTCTGCAACGACCGCTACCTCGAGATCTACGGCCTGTCGCGGTCGGACCTCTGGCACAGCATGTCCGGTGACGACATCCTCGAGTTGCGTCGCGACCGCGGCGTGCTCGGCGTCAGCAACGAGGAGTTCTACGAGAAGGCGCAGAGCCACAACGGCCTGATCACGGAGCTGCCGGGCGGCCGGGCCATCCTGGTCAAGTATTTCGTGCTGCCGAACGGCGGCTCGGTGGCGACCCATCTCGACGTCAGCGAACAGCGCAAGCTGTCGCGGCAGCTCGCCTCCACCAAGCAGTTCCTGGAATCGGTGCTCGACAACGTCCCGGTCTGCGTCGCCGCGAAGAACATCGAGGACGGCCGCTACATCTTCGCCAACCGCGCCTTCGAGCGCTTCTCGCGCTTCTCGCGCGACCGCATCGTCGGCAAGCGGGCCGACGAGATCTTCCGTCCCGCGACGGCGGCGAGCATCGAGGCCGCCGATCGCGCGGCGCTGGATTCCCCCGAGGGGCAGTTCCGCAACGAGTTCAAGGTCGAGCGCGGGCCGGAGACGCGCGTCCTGTCCTCCGTCCGCGTCCTCGCCCGCAACGAGCAGAACCAGCCGGAATTCCTGATCGCGCTGTTCGAGGACGTCACCGATCGCCGGTCGCTGTCGCGGGAGCTCGAGAGCACCAAGAAGTTCCTCGAGCTCGTGGTCGACAACATCCCGGTGTCGCTGATCGTGGAGCGGGTCAAGGACGGCCGCTATCTGCTCGCCAACCGCAGCGCCGAGGCAATTCTCAATCGCAGCCGCGAAGACGCCATGGGCCTGACCGCGGCGGACATCTTCAACGCCAAGGAAGCCAAGCTCATCATCGCGCGGGACGAGGCGGCGATCAAGAAACGGGGACTCCTCACCGAGGAACATCCGATCTCGACCAAGGACGGCCTGCGGCTGTTCCTGACCCGGCGCATGACCGTGCTCGACGACGCCGGCGAGCCGCAATACCTGATCAAGACCCACGAAGACGTTACCGACCGCAGGCAGACCGAGTCGCGCATGGCGCACATGGCCTATCATGATGGCCTGACCGATCTGCCGAACCGGGCCGCCTTCCTGCAGGCGTTGACGCAGATGATCGAAGCCTGCGAGGGCACGAGCGAGGAATTCGCGGTGCTCTGCCTCGATCTCGACGGGCTGAAGGAGGTCAACGACGTCTTCGGCCATGCGCTCGGTGACAAGCTGCTGGTCGAGGTGGCCCAGCGCTTCCAGGACGTCGCGCGCGGCGGTGTGGTCGCGCGCCTGTCCGGCGACGAGTTCGGCCTGATCATCGACGGCAGGCAGCCGGAGGCCGGCATGGCGCTGGCCCGCCAGCTCGGCGAGGCGCTCGCCCAGGAGTTCCAGATCGACGGCCGGGCGGTCCGCGCCGGCGTCACCACGGGCATCTCCGTGTTTCCGCACAACGGCACCGACGGCGCCTCGCTGCTGGCGAACGCCAGCGCGGCCCTGTTCCGCGCCAAGCAGAAGTCGCGCGGAACCATCAGCTTGTACCAGCCGGAGATGGACCAGCAGATCCGCGACCGTCGCGTGCTGCACCAGGACCTGTCGAAGGCCATCAAGAACGGCGAGCTCTCGCTCGCCTTCCAGCCGCAGGGGATCGCCGGCCACACCGTGGCGGAGAGTGAGATCATCGGCTTCGAGGCGCTGGCGCGCTGGCGGCATCCGGTTCGCGGACAGGTGTCGCCGGCCGAGTTCATTCCGATTGCGGAAGAGAGCGGCCTGATCGTCGAGATGGGCGAGTGGATCCTGCGCGAGGTCTGCCGCGAGGCCGCATCCTGGCCGAAGCCGCTCCAGGTCGCCGTCAACCTGTCGCCGGCGCAGTTCATGCACGGCGACGTGGTCGGGCTCGTGCATTCGATCCTGCTGGAGACCGGCCTTGCCCCGGGCCGGCTGGAGCTCGAGATCACCGAAGGCGTGCTGATCGAGGATTTCGACCGCGGCCTCGCCCTGCTGCGCCGGCTCAAGGCGCTGGGCGTGCGCATCTCGATGGACGATTTCGGCAGCGGCTATTCCTCGCTGAGCTACCTGCAGGCGTTCCCGTTCGACAAGATCAAGATCGACCGCGCCTTCGTCGTCAATCTCGGCCGCAACCCGCAATCGGCGGCGATCGTCCGCGCCGTGATCGATCTCGGACACGGCCTGGAGATGTCGATCATCGCCGAAGGCGTCGAGACGACGGAACAACTCGCCTTCCTCGCCAGGGAGGGCTGCGACGGCGTGCAGGGTTACCTGCTCGGGAAGCCGCTGCCGATCGGACGCTATGCCGGCCTGGTCGGCCGTGCGGAGACGATGGAGCTTGCGCTCAAGACCGGCTAGTGATGGGCGCGGCTCCTCTGTTCGTTCCCTCACGACGGCTTCATGGCGGATTACGATCTCGCGATCATCGGCGGCGGCCTGAACGGCGTCAGCATCGCGCGTGACGCCGCCGGTCGTGGCCTGCGGGTGATCCTGTTCGAGCAGGGCGACCTCGGCGGCGCGGCCTCCTCGGCTACGCCGCGCCTGGTCCACGGCGACCTGTCGGTGCTCGAGCGCCGCGGCTTCTGGCGGGTGCGGCGAGCCCTCGCCGAGCGCGGCACCTGGCTCAAGATCGCGCCGCATCTGGTCCGCCCGATGCGCTTCGCCATCCCCTCCCATTCGGATGAGCGGCCGCCCTGGCTCGTGCGCGCCGGCCTCCTGCTCTATGACCGCCTGACGCGGCGGAACGGTCTGCCGCCGTCGGCGACGATCGACATCACCC
Organism: Bradyrhizobium sp.; assembly: GCF_028868675.1. Lineage (GTDB taxonomy): Bacteria > Pseudomonadota > Alphaproteobacteria > Rhizobiales > Xanthobacteraceae > Bradyrhizobium. Next base: position 45,069 of record NZ_JAGWUA010000009.1, on the reverse strand, counting down.
ACCATCCGGTTGGCAATGCTCTGAAGCGGCCGTTCGGCACCGCCTTCGAATATTCGGACTGCGTGGTCGACGATGCCCGGCTCGTGATCTTGACCGCACTGGATGCGGCCGAACGCGGCGCCGTCATCCGCACCGGCGCGCGCTGCGTGCGTGCGGACCGGACGGATATCTGGCGCCTTGCGGTGGTTGATCGCGGGCATCGTCGGGCAATCACGGCGCGCGCGCTGGTCAACGCCACCGGCGGCTGGACCTCGATGGTCGCCGAGACCGTGCTGCGGCAGAAGCCGCCGGCCGCAGGCGCCATTCAGATCAGCCAGATCATCGTGCGCCGGCTGTTCGAGTCCGACGATGTCTACGTGTTCCAGCACAGCGACGGGCGGCTGATCTTCGCGAGCCCCTTCGAGCGCGACTTCACGCTGATCGGCACCGCCACGCATCCCTTCAAGGGCGATCCGGGGATTGTCGCCATGCCGGCGGCCGACGTCAGCTATCTCTGCGAGGCGGCCAACCGCTACTTCCGCGAACGGGTCGAGCCGACCGACGTGGTTCGGACCGTCTCCGGCGTCAACCTGGCGCAAGACCCCGCGCAGCGGCGCCTCACGCGGGACGGCGCGCTCGTCGTCGACGCGCGCAGGCGCCGGGCGCCGCTGATCACGATCTTCGGCGGCGACGTCACGATCTCGCGGTTGCGCGCGGAGCGGGCCGTCAGCCGGCTGACGCCGTTTTATCCGATGTCGCCGCGCTGGACGGCCGGCGCCGTTCTGCCGGGCGGCGATTTCGCCTGGCAGCGCTTCGACGACGAGGTCGACGTTGTGCGCGACCGCTGGCGATTCCTCGCCGAGCCGCAGGCCCGGCGCCTGGTGGCGGCCTATGGCTCGCGGCTTTCCGCCGTGCTGGGCGAGGCCACGAGCCGCGCCGACCTCGGTCCGACCTTCGGCCCGGAACTGACGGGCGCCGAGGTGCGCTATCTCATGACGACGGAATGGGCTCGCTTTCCCGACGACATCCTGTGGCGCCGCTCCAAGCTCGGCCTGACCATGTCGCAAGCCGACCGCGACGCGCTGGCCGCGTTCATGGCCAGCGTGTGTTGAAGTCGGTCAGCGAGCGCCAGGCATTCCGCCGGGGTCTTGCGCAGCGTGCCGGATGGCGTGGATGACGATTTCGTCGGCCGCGATTTCATTGAAGATCAGGAAGGGGTAAGGCGTCGTTGTCAACCTTCGAATATCCGGATCGTCGGTTCGGATGCCGATCTCCGGATGCGCCAGCAACAGATCGGCGACGTCCTGGATACGTCGCTGGACGCGTCCTGCTCCCTGTGGGGAAGCTGCTGCAATGTAGGTCAGGATCGAATCGAGGTCTGCGAGAGCGGGGAGGGTATATCGGAGCTTCACAGCCCGTGCTTCGCCCAGGTCGCGCGAACCTGTGCGTCCGTTGCAAATTCGCCGCGTGCGGCAGCCGCCTTCGATGTCGCGATCGCCGATCGTTCATCATCCGACAGTTTCACGGGCGATGACGCCTCACCACCGGCAAGCTGAAGAACGATACGGGCAATATCGTCCTGCGCCTCCGCGGGAAGGCTGCGCGCGATCTCAAGAGCCTGATCCAGCAGCTTGGTCATACAGTAATTATAGGTCGGTCGGGCTGGATATGAAGGGAGATCTTGCAGGGTTCGGCTCGAACCGGTTGAGCCGGGATCGATCCGCCGCTAGCGTGCGGCTGCATTTTCGGAGCCGGCGGGGACCATGGCTGAGGAACTATCCGACATCGAGGCGTCTGCGGATCGGACCGTCGCTGCCGCGGCCGGGCCGGACGCGTATCCGCCGTCGGATGAGCCGCTGCTGCGAATCGAGGGCGTGGTGAAATCGTTCGGCGGGTTTCGCGCCGTCGACGGCGTGTCGCTCGACATCAGGGCCGGGGAGTTCTTCGCGCTGTTGGGCCCCAGCGGCTGCGGCAAGACGACGCTGTTGCGCATGCTCGCCGGTTTCGAGGCGCCGGACGCGGGGCGCATCCTGCTCGGCGGGCGCGACATCGCGCCGACGCTGCCGCATGAGCGCCCGATCAACATGATGTTCCAGAACTACGCGCTGTTTCCGCATTTGTCCGTGCGCGACAACATCGCCTTCGGCCTGAAGCGCATGGGCATGGCGCGCGCCGATATCGCCGCGCGCGTGGCGGAGATGGTCGCGCTGGTCAAGCTCGGGGGGCTGGAGAAGCGCAAGCCGGACCAGCTTTCCGGCGGCCAGCGGCAGCGCGTGGCGCTGGCCCGCTCGCTCGCCCGCCGCCCAAAAGTGCTGCTGCTCGACGAGCCGCTCGCCGCGCTCGACAAGAAACTGCGCGAGAGCACGCAGGGCGAACTGCTGGAGCTGCAGCGCCGGCTCGGCATGACCTTCATCATCGTCACCCACGACCAGGAGGAGGCGATGACGATGGCTGATAGAATCGGGGTGATGGACGCCGGCCGGCTCGATCAGGTCGCGGCTCCGCGCGAGCTCTACGAGGCGCCGCGCTCGCGCTGGATCGCGGAGTTCGTCGGCGACATCAACCTGTTCGACGGCGAACTGCAGTCGCAAGACGGCCATCGCCTGACGATCGCGACTCGCGACGCCGGGGCGTTGCTGGTGGCCGCGCCCGACAGGGCGCTCGACAAGGCCAAGGTGTCGATCGCGATCCGTCCCGAGAAGGTGAAGCTCTCGCGCCGCGGCCCGGCGAGCGACGCGGGCCAGGGATCGGCGATCAACCGGCTGGACGGCGTGGTCACGGACGTCTGCTATCTCGGCGGCACCACCACCTACAAGGTCAGGCTCGACGCCGGCGGAACGGTGCGGTCCTCGATGGCCAATACCGCGCGCATCGACATCGACGCCTACGGCATCGACCAGCACGTGGTCGCCTGGTTCACGCCCGACGACTGCCTGGTGCTCGAGCAATGAGCGCGCGCCGCATCTTCACCCGGCCTGCGCGCTTCGCTGCGATCGCGCCCTATGGCTGGATGGTGCTGTTCTTCCTGGTGCCGTTCGCCTTCGTGCTGAAGATCAGCCTGTCGCAGACGGCGATCGCGCAGCCGCCCTACGAGCCGCTGTTCGACCTGACCGCGGGCTGGCAGGCGGTCCGCGCCGCGCTGGCGGCGCTGTCGCTCGACAATTTCAAGCTGCTGGCCTCCGACAGTCTCTACGTGTTCGCCTATGTGCGCAGCCTCTATGTCTCGCTCACGGCCACCGCGATTCTGCTGCTGATCGGCTACCCCATCGCCTACGGCATGGCGCGGCTGCCGAAGCGCTGGCAGGCGGTGGCGATGGTGCTGGTGATCGTGCCGTTCTGGACCTCGTTCCTGATCCGCATCTACGCCTGGATCAACATCTTGCAGCATGACGGCCTGCTGAACCAGATCCTGCTCGCGCTGCACATCGTGAGCCGGCCGGTGGTCTGGCTCTCCACCGACAGCGCGATGTATCTCGGCATCGTCTATTCCTATCTGCCGTTCATAATCCTGCCGCTCTACGCGACGCTCGCGAAGATGGAGCCGGCGCTGGAGGAGGCCGCCGCCGATCTCGGCGCGCCGCCCTGGCAGGTGTTCTGGCTCGTCACCTTTCCGCTGTCGCTGCCGGGCGTCGGCGCCGGTGCGCTGCTCTGCTTCATTCCGATCGTCGGCGAGTTCGTGATCCCCGATCTGCTGGCCGGCTCCAATTCGCTGATGATCGGCCAGACCCTGTGGCTCGAGTTCTTCACCAACAAGGACTGGCCGGTGGCCTCCGCGGCGGCGATCGTGCTGCTGGTCGTGCTGCTGGCGCCGCTCCTGCTCTACGACCGGCTGCAGCGCCGCCAACTGGAACAGGGGCGCTAAAGGCCATGCGCAGGATCGGCCGCCTCTCCAACTTCAACGTCGTCTCGCTGGCGCTGGGCCTCGCCTTCCTCTATCTGCCGATAATCATCCTGGTGATCTACTCCTTCAACGCCTCGCGCCTGGTGACAGTGTGGGGCGGCTGGTCGCTGCGCTGGTACCATGAGTTCTTCAACGATCGCGCCATGATCGAGGCGGCCTGGATGAGCCTGCGGGTCGCGGTGTGCTCGGCGAGCATCGCGACGCTGCTGGGGACGCTCGCGGCCGTTGCGCTCTCGCGCGGCGGGCGCTTTGCCGGCCGCACGCTGTTTTCGGGCATGCTGTATGCGCCGCTGGTGATGCCGGAGGTGATCACGGGGCTATCGCTTCTCCTGCTGTTCGTGGCGCTGAACGCCGAGCGCGGCTTCTGGACGGTGACGATCGCGCACACGACGCTGACGATGTGCTTCGTCGCGGTGGTGGTGCAGTCGCGCCTCGGCTCGCTCGACAGGAGCCTCGAGGAGGCCGCGATGGACCTCGGCTGCGATCCGGTCCGCGCCTTCCTCGCCGTCACGCTGCCGCTGATCGCGCCGGCGATCGCCGCCGGCTGGATGCTCGCCTTCACGCTGTCGCTCGACGATCTCGTGATCGCGAGCTTCACCACCGGCCCGGGATCCGCGACGCTGCCGATCCGCATCTATTCCGAGGTGCGGCTTGGCGTGAAGCCCGAGATCAACGCGATCTGCACGCTGGTGATCGCTCTCATCGCGGTGGTGATCATCGTCGCCTCCCTGGCCTCGAAGCTGTCGAGCACGCAAGGCGAGAGCGCCGCTCCGCTCTAGGCGCAGCTCACGACTTCACCGCGCCCGCCGTGAGCCCGCCCACCATGTAGCGGCGGAAGGCGTAGTAGATCGCGGCCGGCGGCAGCGCGTAGATGAAGCCCGTGGTCATCAACAGCTCCCACGGCGAATCGTCGGCGGCGAGGAAGTTGCCGAGCGCGACGGGGAGCGTGATCTCCTTGTCGTTGGACAGCAGCAGGAACGCGTAGAGATATTCGTTCCAGGCGAGCAGCACCGCGTAGGTGCCGATCGCGACCAGCGAGGGCATCATCAAGGGCAGATAGACCAGGCGGAAGATCTGCAAGGTGGTGGCGCCATCCATCACGGCGGCCTCGTCGAGCTCGACCGGCAGCTTGTCGGAGGCCTGCTTCAGGACCCAGATCGCGTAGGGCGAGGCGATCGTCACCATGGCGAGGATCAGCGACCAGTGATTGTTGAGCAGGCCGTAATTGCCCATGGTCCGGTACATCGGCACGGCGAGGAATGCGGCCGGAATGAAATAGGTGAACAGCGCGAGATTCATCACCGCGCGCCCGCCGGGCACGCGCAGCCGCGAGATCGAGAAGGCGGCTGCCGTCGCCACGAACAGCGTCAGCGCGCCGACCGCGACCGCGATCACCACCGAGTTCCAGAACTGGACGTAGAAGTCGCGCAGGAAATAATGCTGCTCGTTGAACACGATCGAGAAGTTGTGCAGCGTCGGATGCTCCGGCCACATCCTGCCGGAGAACGCGTCCTCCTTCGGCGAGATCGCGAACAGGAACATGTGATAGATCGGCACCATGGTCCAGATGAACACGGGAATGCCGATCAGCAGCAGCCGCGCCTCGGTCGCGACGTCGCGTAAGGTGGGGAGCTTCATCGCGACAGCCGTTTCATCATGAAGTAGACGAGCGGCAGCACCAGCGGCATCGCGCAGACGATGGAGGCCATCGCGAGCGAGAGCTGGTCGAGCCGGAGGTAGCGGATGCCGAGCGTCGACAGCACGTGGGTGAGGTCGGCGGGCCCGCCGCCGGTCAGGAGGTAGACGCTGTTGAAGTCGCCGAGCGTCCAGATCATCGAGAGCAGCGTGCAGGTGACGTAGAGCGTCTGCATCGACGGCCAGGTGATGTAGCGGAACTTCTGCCACCAGCTCGCACCGTCCACCTCGGCCGCCTCGAACAAATCGTGCGAGATGGCGAGCCGCCCGGTGATCAGGATCAGCGTCCAGAACGGCAGCGATTTCCAGATGTGCACGCCGATCGCCATGGCGAGCGCCACGGTCGGGTCATTCAGCCAGTTCGGGCCGTCATCGCCGGTGAACTTGAAGATGATCTGGTTGACCATGCCCCATTCGGGATTGAGCATGAAGCGGACCGACAGGATGGTCGGGATCGAGGGCACCGCCCAGGGCAGGATGAACAGCACCGAGAGCCATTTGATCCAGGTGCGCTGCTGGATGAAGAAGCCGGACAGGAACAGCGCGATCAGCATCTTGACGTTGATGCCGACGACCAGGAAGATCAGCGTGTTGACGGCGGCGCGCGCGAAGATCGGGTCGTTGTAGAGCGCGACATAGCTTGCCGGCTGGCGCGCCAGCCACAGCCCGTAGCCGACGGGATAGACGACGAAGGCGAGGAACACCAGCATATAGGGCGCGAGCAGCACGATGCCCCAGACCTGCGGCGGCGTCAGCCGCGCCGACAGCGGCGGCGCAGGCATCGCATGATCGCCAGAAAGCGTGATCGCCATATGCGTATCCTACACCGTGGCGTCGTCCCGGCGAACGCCGGGACCCATATTCACCGGCCGCGGTTATTGCGTGAAAGGCGTCGGGCAGCCTTTCCCACAACAAGCGATACGGTTCATGGGTCCCCGCTTTCGCGGGGACGACGGTGCATCCTGGCCTAGCCCGCGACCTGCTTGAGGCGGGCGATCAGTTCGTCGACCGCCTTGTCGACCGGGACCTTCTCGCTCACCACCCGGTTCATGGCCTTGGCCCAGACGTTCTCGTTGTTCAGGATCGTGAACTTCCAGTTCTTGGTGAAGTCGAACGGCGCGGTGCCGCCCATGAACTGATTGTAGACCGCCTTGCGGTGCTTGTCGGCCTGCCAGAACGGGCTCGCCTGGCTTTCCTTCGTCACCGGGAACCAGCGGCCGAGTGCGCCCTCGATATAGGGACGGACGTTCTCCTCCTGCAGCAGGAAGCTGATGAACTGCTTGCCTTCCGCCTTGTTCTTGGCGTTGGCGAAGATCAGCCCGGTCTTGACGTCGGAGCGATACCGGATGGTCGAGCCGTCGGGTGCCTTCGGGAAGGACGCGGTGATGATGTCCTCCTCATAGGCCTTCTTGCCGGCGGCGCGCTGTTCGGGCGTCAGCGCCTGGTTGGTCGAGTCCTCGTACCACTTCGCCGCGATCGAGATGGTGAAGTTGTGGGTCATCACGATCGTCTTGTTGTGGAAGGCGACGTTGTTGTCCGGATCCTTCCAGGTCGTGGAGGAGGGCGGCGTGCAGCCCTTGATGTAGGTGTCGGTATAATCCTTCAGTGCGTGGATCAGCCCGTCGCGCACCTTGGGATCGTCGACCAGGAGCTTGCCGTCGTCGTCGACCAGCTTGACGTGGTAGGCGTCCATGAAGGTGTAGAAGGACTGGAAGGAGTCGGTGGATTCCACGCCCATCGGCTGGCCGACCGCGTAGATGCGCTGGCCGGTGGCTTTACGGATCGCCGGCTGCACCTTGTCGCACCAGAAGGTCCAATAGCCGTTCCAGTCGTTCGGGATGTCGCTCTGCTTGAAGCCCGCCTTCCCCAGCATGTCGCTCCAGATGTTGACGTGCATGCTCTGCTGCTTCAGCGGGAAGCCGTAATAGGCCTTCTTCTTCGCGACGTTGTCGTAGAGCTTCGACGCCTCCAGCGTGTTCGGCGCGAACCGGTCCTGAATCGGCGTCATGACGTCCGAAAGGTCCTCGAGCTTGCCCTCATAGGCCCACTTGCCCTGCGCCTGGACGTCGTACGTGTCGGAATAGGCGACATCGGGTACCGTGCCGGAATCGAGCGCCGCCACCGTCTTCGGAATCATGTCCTGGATGGCGTATTGCGACAGCTCGACCTTGATGCCGGTCTTGGCTTCGAACTTCTTGATCGTGTCGAGCAGCGCGTCGTCTTCGGACTTGTAAAATCCCTTGCCCCACCAGACCGTGATGGTCTTCTGCTGGGCAAGAGCGGGTGCCGCGGCGGCAAACAGCCCGACTGCAGCGACCGCAAGCGAAAGTGCGCCAATAGCCTTGGATCTCACGTTTTTCTCCCTGAAACCGCCGGTGTTTTAACCGGTTGGATAAAACACTAGCGCAGGATGGTAGCGCAATCTAGCGGCATCTTGGCAGACCTAGGTCGCGCGTTTCGAGGGGCGTGGCGCATGCGCGAATCGTGAATTTCACTCGATCGGCGCATCAATCCGCCCCGCTCGATTCGCTTTCATCGAGAGGCTGGATCAATTCGACCGGGCGCCGCCCTTGCCGCCGTCCCTGGCGTTGTCGGCGGCGTCGTCGGGCGCGGCCGGCTTGCCGCCGGTGAAGCGCTCGAGCACGGAGCGCACGGCGTCGCGGGTCTTGCGGTCCTTGACTGCGTCGAGCAGCGGCGCGGAGGCCGGCGAGCGGCGGATCAGGCTTTCCGGATCGGGAAAAATCAGCGGATCGTCCCACGGGCCCTGCACCACGAAGGGCAGTTCGAAGCCGCCTGTCCCGTTCAGGCTCGCGATCCCCTTCATGTCGTATTCGCGCGTCGGCACCGAGGCGGTTCCGGTCAGCGTGATCTTCGCCGCCGGTCCCTCGATGTGGATGTCCTGGGCGGTCGCAATCCCGTCGGAGAACTTCATCGCGATGGTGAGGTTGTCGTAGGGCGTCGAGCCGCTGCGGAAATTGCCGCCGCCCGACAGCGGCCGCCGCTCCAGCCGCTTCAGGAGCTGCTCGGCGTTGAAGCCGCTGATGGCGCCATCATGCGCCGTCACGGTCGCGGTGCCGTCGAGCGACTGCGCGAGACCGAACGGGCTCGAGCCGGAGGCGACCAGGGACACGTTGATGTTGCCGCGGCCGGACAGCTTGCTGATGCCGAACAGTTCGGATGCGCAGGTCTGCAGGTCGACGTCGGTGAACTGGAGCTGCGCCTTGACGTCGGCGACGGTGTCGGAGCGCGCGATGCCGAACGAGCCCCTGGCGATGCCGCCATAGACCTGCGCCTCGCCGACCGACAGTGCGAGCGTGCCGTTGCGCAGGTTGGCGCCGATCGCGGTGCGGCCGAGCTTCGAGGGGCCGACCGTCAGCCGCGCCGCCGACAGGCGCATGTCGAGGTCGGTCGCGAGCAGCGCGTTGAGGTCGAACAGCTGCCGGTTCCAGTCGCGTGCGCCGCTCGCCAGCAGCCGGAAGGTCGAGATGTAGGGCGTGAAGTCGAGCGCATCGGCCGCCAGCGTCGCCTGTAGCGTCTGCCGGCCGTTGTTGGCGTAGGTCATCACGCCCTCGGCGACGTTGCCGTCGAGCTCGACATTGACGTTGGTGAGCGCGATCGAGGCGCCGACGACGTTGGCGCGGGCCTTCAACGCGAAGCGGCCGAAGCCGCCGCTGCCCGGCGCGGGCTGGCCGGTCCAGCGCAGGGCGTTGCGCAGCGACGGGCTGTCGACGGTGAGCGTGCCTTCCATCATCGGGCTGGTGCGGTTGGCGACGCTGCCGTCGAAGGCGACCTTGAGCGGCGCGCTGACCAGCCGCGCCTTCAGTCCGGAGCGGTCGCCGGACAGGGCGGCGACGAAATCGGAGAAGCTGATCGAGCCGTCGACGCGCTCGCCGCGCCAGTCGAACTGCCCGGTCGCGGCAAAGGAGCGCGAGATCGAGGGCCAGGCCAGCGACAGGTCGATGTCCTCGAGCTTCTCTGCGGCGTGGCTCGCGGCGTCGTCGTAGTTCAGCACGCCGTCCTGTACCCTGATCTCGGAAAACGAGACCTGGTTGTCGGCGCCGGGCTTCATCGTGCGCGCGATGGTCTGGATGAAGGGCGTCCAGTTGCTCTGGCCGTCGGCCGCCACGCTGACGCGGATGTGCGGCCGCAGCAGCAACAGGTCGGAAATCTCGAAACGCTGCAGCAGGAGCGGTAGGAGGCGCAAATTCGCGGTGAGCACGTCGACGTGGAGGGCGGGCTCGCTGCCGCTGCCCTTCAGCCCGACGTCGTGGAACGACACGTAGCTTGCCGGAAGCACCGAGACGTCGATCGCGCCGGCGACGCTGAGCTCGAGCCCGGTGACGTCGCGGATCTGGGCCTCCACGGCGTTGCGCAGCGCGTCGCGGTTGATCAGCCAGGAGGCCGCGATCAGGGCGACCAGCGCCAGCCCGAGCAGCGCCGCAATCGGCGTCCCAAGGCGCTTTATTCCGTCGGCCATCGTCAATGGCATGTCCTGGTCGGGTCGGTTGCTGGATGCTCGGAAGGGCGGGCCGGGAATGCGCGCCCCACGCCCAACCCTCGCAACTTGATGGGTTTTCTTGTCGCTTTCAAGGCCGCTGGTAGCGTTATGCCCACGGCGTGGGCAGCTTCTAGCATCGCGGTCGGGGGGCGGAGAAGCCCGTACGTTGACGGCTTTGGAGCATTTCGCCTAATACTCCGGGCCAATCGAGGCGCGCTGCCTCCAGATCAAGGTCCAGTTCAAGGTTTTCCGCATGAACAAGGTCTATCCCGACGCGAAGTCGGCGCTCGACGGCATTCTGAAGGACGGCATGATGATCATGTCCGGCGGTTTCGGCCTCTGCGGCATCGCCGAGACCCTGTCGGACGCCATCCGCGATTCCGGCGTCAAGAACCTCACGGTGGTCTCCAACAATGCCGGCGTCGACGGCGTCGGGCTGAGCCGCCTCCTGGAGACCAAGCAGATCCGGAAGATGATCTCCTCCTATGTCGGCGAGAATAAGCTGTTCGCCCAGCAATACCTCGCGGGCGAACTGGAACTCGAATTCAATCCGCAGGGCACGCTCGCCGAGCGCATCCGCGCCGGCGGCGCCGGCATTCCCGCCTTCTACACCAAGACCGGCGTCGGCACGCTGATCGCGGAAGGCAAGGAAGTGAAGGAGTTCGACGGCGAGAAGTACCTGATGGAGCGCGGGCTGTTCGCCGATCTCGCCATCGTGCATGCCTGGATGGGCGATACCGCCGGCAATCTCATCTATCGCAAGACCGCGCGGAACTTCAACCCGATGATGGCGACCGCGGCCAGGATCACGGTCGCCGAGGTCGAGCACCTCGTGCCGGCCGGCCAGCTCAATCCCGATCACATCCACACTCCTGGCATTTTCGTGAAGCGAATCGTCCAGGTCGGCACCGCCAAGAAACACATTGAATTCCGCAACACCCGCCCGCGGCCCTCGGCTGCGGCCGGAACGGGAGTAGAAATCTGATGGCCTGGACCCGTGAACAGATGGCCGCGCGCGCCGCGAAGGAATTGCGCGACGGCTACTACGTCAATCTCGGCATCGGCATCCCGACGCTGGTCTCCAACTACATCCCCGAGGGCATGGACGTGTCCTTGCAGAGCGAGAACGGCATGCTCGGCATGGGCCCGTTCCCCTACGAGGACGAGGTCGATGCGGACCTCATCAACGCCGGCAAGCAGACCGTGAGCGAGCTGCCCTCGACCAGCTATTTCTCGAGCGCCGATTCCTTCGGCATGATCCGCGGCGGCCACATGGACCTGTCGATCCTCGGCGCCATGCAGGTGGCCCAGAACGGCGACCTCGCCAACTGGATGATCCCCGGCAAGATGGTCAAGGGCATGGGCGGCGCGATGGATCTCGTCGCCGGCGTCAAACGCGTGGTCGTGGTGATGGAGCATTCCGCCAAGGACGGTGCAAAGCTCCTTAAGAAGTGCAACCTGCCACTGACCGGCGAGCGCGTGGTCGACATGGTCGTCACCGATCTCGCCGTCTTCACCATCGACAAGCACGGCACTGGCGGCATGGCGCTGATCGAGCTCGCCGACGGCGTCACGCTCGACGAGGTCAAGGAAAAGACCGAAGCCGAGTTCCGCGTCGCGCTGAAGAACACCTGACGCCGGGAAACTCGGCGCTCGTGTCCCGGACGCGATGCAGCGTGCAACGCTGCTGCGCAGAGCCGGGACCCAGAAAGCAATAGACACGGTGTGGGCGACATGGCCCCCGCTCTGCAGCGCACCGCTGAAGAAGCGCTGCGCTGCGTCGGGGGCACGATGACGCGCGAAGGGAGCCCGCTACGACCTCGCCGACAGCGCCTTGCTCACGCGGTGTGCGACACCGGCCACCCAGGATTTCGGCTCGCGCACCAGGCGGAAGCCGAGATTGGCGGGCGGCACGCCTGCGGCGCAGCCGCCGGCGCGGGCGTCGCGGATGAAGTCGGTGACGTAGGCGCGGTGCGCGCCTTCGGCGACACGCACGCCGCAATTGGCGGTGCTTCGCTCGGCTCGGCCGGCCTCATCGACCCGGCTGCGCACGAAGCAGGTCGAGGTCCACTCCCAGACGTTGCCGGCGAGGTCGAGCACGCCGTGCTCGTTGACGCCGAACTTGCCGAACGGATAGGCGGCGGTGTCGGAGAGGTCGCGATCGGATTCGCGCTCGTAGCGGCTGATCCAGCGCTTCGACGGATCGCTGGTATCGACCGGCAGGCCATCGTCCCTGAATTTGCTGCCGGCGGCAAACGCCCATTCCTCGTCGGTCGGCAGGCGATAATGCTCGCCGGTGCGGCGCGACAGCCAGGCGGCATAACTTTCCGCGTCGTGCCAGCTCACCTGCACGGCCGGGCGGTCCGGCGCGACCACGACGCCGCGGTCGAGCGCGCGGCAGCCGCCGTCGCGCACGCAGAGCTGATAGTCGGCGGAGGAGACCTGGTGCTGCATGATCGCGAGCGGCTTCCTGAAGCGCAGCGATACGAGCGGCGCTTCCGCCTGCCGGTTGCCGCGGGTGAAATCGCCGGCGGCGCGATAGGACATTGCGCCGGGAGCGATCTCCACCAGCGCCGGGCCGTCGCCGGCCCTGCGATTGGCGACGTCGGAGACGAGCGGCGCCAGCGCCAGCGGTCCGGCAAGGCCGGCCGCGCAGGCAACCGCCAGTTTGAGCTTGAACGCGATCAGCATGACATTCACCGAATGAAGACGGGGCCGGATTGCTCAGCCCCAGGAGCGCGACGATGTCGCGCTCCGGCTTCTTGTCTGGAGCATGATCTCTTCGGAAAACCGCGACGCACTCTTCCGGATCATGCTCTCGTCGTCAGTTGGTCTTGGGGGCGGGGATTTCCGCGGGCGCCTTCACCTGGGTCATCAGGTCGTCGTTCCACTTGCCTTCGACCTTGAAGTGGGCGGTGGCGCCGAGATCGGCGGCCTCGATCAGGTTGTGCGTGACATAGGCATAGATGCCGGGCTGCAGGAACTTGTACATCGCCGCTCCCGCAGAGCCGCCGCGGATGAACCAGGTCTCGAGTCCGGTCTCCGGTGCGTTGGAGAATTTTCCGGTCTCCCAGACATAGTCGCCATGGCCGCCGATCAGGTGCGGGCGGCTGTCGCGGTTGGCTTCCGAGTGCACGATCAGCACGTTCTCGCCGACCTTGGCCGTCAGCGCGTTCTTGCCGGTCAGCGCGCCGACCTTGCCGTTGAACACGACGTGCGTCGGAATCAGCTTCTTCATCACCTCTTCGGTGTCGGTGTAGGCCTCGCCGGGCGAGTCGTAGGACTTGAAGTTGCCCTTCTCGTCGCGCGGCACGTACATGTCCTGCTCGCCGATGTAGTAGACCTTGTCGTACTTCAGCGCGTGGCCCTTGCCGTCGTTCAGCCCGTCGCGCGGCAGCACCATCACGGCGCCGTTCATGCCGGAGACGACGTGCCAGGGGATCATCGGGCCGCCCGGGGCGCAGTGATAGACGAAGACGCCGGTGCGGGTCGCCTTCCAGCGCAGCACGACCTGCTCGCCGGGATTGACCAGCGTCAACTCGGCGCCGCCGAGCGCGCCGGTCGCGGAGTGGAAGTCGATGTTGTGCGGCATCGAGTTGGTCGACGGATTGACCAGCGTGACCTCGACATAGTCGCCTTCATGCACGACCATCAGCGGGCCCGGCATAGAGCCGTTGAAGGTCATGGCCTGGAAGGTAGTGCCCTTGTCGTCGATCACGACCTTCTTTTCCTGGACCGTGAGCGTGAACTCCATGATCTTGGGGCCCTGCTTGGTGGCCTGCTCGTGCGCGTGCACGAAGGGCGGCGCGACCAGCTCGACCTTCTGCCGCGGCAGCTTGAGATCTTCGGCGGCGAGCGCTGGCGTCGCCAGCATGAGGGCGGTCGCGGCGGCGCTGATGAGAGCGGCTCTGCGGGTCAACATCGGAGGCATCCTTTTCCTTACGTTCGATGCCCCGCACATTGCGCTGCTCGCGGCAACTTATGTTGCGCTGCGACAAACTTCGGCCGCCTTTGCCTCCGCACCACTACGTAAGCGCGTTACCTGAGCAGGATCGGTGATACGACGTTAACCGTATCGGACTCGCTGATGCCGATCGCGAGCCCGAGCGACCAGCGGCCCGACAGCGGCGCCGACATCTTCACGCACCATTGATCGTGTCCGACGCGTTCCGCACTCGCCGTCACCGGCGCGACGCCGTGCTGGCGTGCGCCTTTCGTGCGGGCGATGGAGATCGGGGGACGGGCGGCTAGAACAGCCGGATGGCGAGCCAGACCGTGGTCCAGACCGTGAGCGCCAGCACGGCAAGAACCGCGACGGTGACGGCGAGCACGCGCGCCGCATGAACGGGGCCGGCGGCGGGCACGGCCGGCTCCGGGCGAAAATCGTCGAAGCGCGGGATATGGCCGCGAACACCCACCAGCCAGAAAACGATGTCGAGTGCGAAAAGCGCCATGACGGCAGCTCCGGACGAGGTCGTGGATTGGCGATCGACCATGGACCGGGGCCCGGGCACTCACTTTGCGCGAGCGCAATGTTCCCGCTTACGCATGAACGCTGCCGGAATTCGATGATCTTTGCGCAAGCGCAAGGTGGGCCATCCGGTTCCGGGTTAGTCGAATTGCGATCAGGGGCCTGACGGGTTCACGGCAATGGGCAATTTTGGAACGGGACTGTCATGAGGGCGGATCTTGCGGCGGGCTACGGCGAAGAGCGTCTGCCGCGCTATACGAGCTATCCGACCGCGCCGCATTTTTCTCCGGCCGTCGGTTCCGATGTCTATGCCAAATGGCTAGCGGAGATTCCGGCCAATCTCAGCGCTTCGCTCTATCTGCACGTGCCGTTCTGCCGCGAGATGTGCTGGTACTGCGGCTGCCATACCCAGATCGCCCGCCGCGACGACCTGATCGCCGCCTATCAGCGGACGCTGCGCCGCGAGATCGAGCTCGTCGCGCAGACGATCGACCGCCGCATCAAGGTCGAGCACATTCATTTCGGCGGCGGCACGCCGACGATCATGGCGCCCGAGTCGTTCACCGACCTGATGGCGGCGCTCCGGCAGGCCTTCTTCGTGCTGCCCGAGGCCGAGATCGCGATCGAGATCGATCCGCGCACGCTGACGGCGGAGATGATCGAGGCGCTCAGGCTCGGCGGCGTCAATCGCGCGAGCCTGGGGGTGCAGAGCTTCGATCCCGGCGTGCAGGTCGCGATCAACCGCGTGCAGAGTTTCGAACAGACCAAGAGTGTCACCGAGAACCTGCGCCGCGCCGGCATCGCGGGCGTCAACTTCGACCTGATCTACGGATTGCCGCATCAGACGGTCGCCTCGTGCCTGGACACGGTGCGGCGCTGTCTCGAGCTGAAGCCCGACCGCTTCTCGGTGTTCGGCTATGCGCACGTCCCGAGCTTCAAGAAGCACCAGCGCAAGATCAACGAGAATTACCTGCCCGATACGCTGGCGCGCCACGACCAGTCCTGCGCCATCGCCAACGCGCTGAAGGAGGCCGGCTACGTCCAGATCGGACTCGACCATTTCGCGCTGCCGGACGACGCCATGGCGAAGGCCTTTGCCGAGCACCGGCTGCGGCGCAATTTCCAGGGCTACACCACCGACGCCAGCGAGTTGCTGATCGGCTTCGGTGCGAGCGCGATCGGCCATCTGCCGCAGGGCTACGTCCAGAACGACGTCCAGATCGGCGCCTATTCGCAGGCGATCGCGAACGGCCGGCTGGCGACCGTCAAGGGTTACGCGCTGACCGACGACGACCGGCTGCGCGCCGACATCATCGAACGCATCATGTGCGATTACCGCGTCGATCTCGGCGAGGTCTGCGCGCGCCATGGCGCTGCGCCGGAGACGATGCTGCAATCGGCCACCCGGCTGAAAGGCCTGATTTCGGACGGCGTGGTCAAGCTCGAGGGTGACCGCCTCGCGGTCGCCAACGATTCCCGCTTCCTGCTGCGCAGCGTCGCCGCCGCCTTCGACGCGCATCTCGACGCCGCCAAGCAGTTGCACAGCCGCGCGGTGTAGCTCGCGCCTCGTCCCCCGCTCGTCATGCGCAGGCGGAGAACTGCGCACCAGCTTGCGCTCCGACAAAGAGATGACGGCCGGATCCGCTACCGTCAAATCGGAGCGGAGTTGCCCATGCCCTTCCGATTTGACGATCTGGTCGACGACGTCATGAGCCAGGCGCCGCAGACCATTCGCGTGTTCCTCGCCTTCAAGATGGCCTGTGTCGGCTGCCCGATCGCCTGCTTCCACACCGTCGACGACGCCTGCCGCGAGCACGGCGTCGACCGCGAGGCGTTCCTCGACGCGCTGTGCGCCTGCGAGCCGGCGTGATCAGCGGGCCGCGCCGCCGTCCTCGGGGTGCTGCTCGGCGAGCACCACGATCTTGTGCGGCTCGCGCAGGATGATGCGCTGGCGGCCGCTTTCGATCAGGCCGAGTTGTTCCCAGCCGCTGAGGATGCGGCTCACCGTGTGCAGCGTGGTGCCGGTCATCTGCGCGATGTCCTGCCGGCTGATCGGGAAATCGATCTCGATGCCGTGATCGAGCTTCTTGCCGGATTGCTTGGCGAGGCGCAGCAAGGCATGCGCCACGCGCTGCTCGACCTGCTGCGTCGACATCTCCACCACGCGGGTGTGGGTCTCCTGCAGTCGGGCGCCGACGGTCTGCAGCGTGTTGGTGGCGAGCCCCGGAAACTTCTGCACCAGCCGCGGCCAGGTGCCGGTCGGCCAGGCCAGCACCACGCTGTCGTCCACCGCGGTCGCGGTCGCCGGATATTGCGTGAGCCCGATCGCCATCGCGAGGCCGAAGGTCTCGCCGGTCGAGACATAGCGCACCACGATCTGCTCGCCGGTCGGCGTGGTCTTGGCGGCGCGGACATGGCCGTGCAGCAGCAGGAAGAAGGAATGCGCGTCCTCGCCCTGCTCGAACACGGCAGTGTTCTTCGCATAGCGCGCCGAGCGGGCCTCGCGCAAAATCTCCTCCAGTTCCTCCGGCTTGAAGCCGGCGAACAGCGGCAGATGCGCAACCAGCGACGTGTCGACCTTGGCCATTCTGTCTCCCGGGCGGGCCGCCCCCTGGCGGAACCGAACCTTTCAATCGCACAGGTGTTTGCGTTAGCGCAAAACCAGTCCCCCGGTCAGCGGTATTTTTGCAAATAAACCCCTGATCTCACCGGAGCTTATACCATGGCTGGCCCCCGTTCCCGCGCCTATCAAGGCTGGCCCTTGTTTGCGAACAGCTTTCGGCCGTTTTTCCTGCTCGGCGCCATCCAGGCCGGGCTGGCGATCCTGGTCTGGCTGCCGGTTTTTCACGGCGAATTGTCGGTCGCCTCCGCCTTCGCGCCGCGGGACTGGCACGTGCACGAGATGCTGTACGGCTACCTGCCGGCGGTGATCACCGGCTTCCTGTTCACGGCGATCCCGAACTGGACCGGACGGCTGCCGATCCGCGGCGCACCCCTGGCGACGCTGGTGGCGGTCTGGCTCGCCGGGCGGGTCGCGGTGACCTGCTCGGCCACGACCGGCTGGGCGCTCGCGTTCGTGGTCGACGCCGCGTTCCTGGCGCTGGTCGCGGCCGCTGCGGCACGCGAGATCGTGGCCGGCAAGAACTGGCGTAACCTGCCGGTGGTGATGCTGGTGCTGCTCTTGCTCGCCGGCAACGTCGCCTTCCATCTCGAAGCGCATTTCGAGGGCGCGGCCGACTTCAGCATCCGGCTCGGCGTCGGCGTGGTCGTGCTGCTGATCTCGCTGATCGGCGGCCGCATCATTCCGAGTTTCACCCGCAACTGGCTGGTGCGGGAAAATCCCGGCCGCCTGCCGGTGCCGCACGGCCGTTTCGACGGCATCGTGCTCGGGGCGAGCGCGCTGGCGCTGCTCGCCTGGGTCGCAAGTCCCCTGCATCCGGTCACGGGCGCCCTTGCCGGACTGGTAGGCCTGCTGCATCTGGCGCGGCTGTCGCGCTGGGCCGGCGAGCGCACCGTGCGCGAGCGGCTGCTCCTGATCCTGCATGTCGGCTACGTCTTCGTTCCGCTCGGCTTCCTGCTGCACGCGGTCGCCGCCTTCGGCGCGCTGCCGTCGAGCGCCGGCATCCACGCCTGGATGGCGGGCGCGGCCGGCACCATGACGCTCGCGGTGATGACGCGCGCGAGCCTCGGCCATACCGGGCAGGCGCTGACCGCGTCGCCGGCCACGCAGGCGATCTATGTCGCGATCGTGATTGCTGCGGCGGCGCGGATCTGCGCGGTGCTGCATCCGCCGCTGAGCGACGTGCTGCTGCACGTTGCGGCCTTCTGCTGGGCGGCGGCGTTCCTCGGCTTTGCGGTCGCCTTCGGCCCGCTGCTGCTGGGCAGCCGCCTGCGCGCGTTGGCGATCCCGCGCCGCGTGGCCGCGGCGCGCTGAGGTCTTACGCCCGCGCCAGCGTCGGCGAAAACACCACCTCGATCAGCGTGCCGGAATTGGCCGCACTCTTGATGTTGAAGCGGGCGCGGTTGGCTTCGACCAGCGCACGCGTCAGCGACAGGCTCAGCCCCGAGGTCTCGGAGGAGTCGGACGGCGGCGCAGTGCGGAACGGCTCCATGGCCGCCGCCACGTCCGTCTCGCTCAGCCCGTGGCCGGTGTCGCGGATGCGCAAGGCCACCTCGCCGCGATCGGTCAGCGCGGTCGAGACGATCACCTGGCCGCCGGCGCCCGCAAGCCGGATCGAGTTGCCGATCAGGTTCATGGCGATCTGCCGCGTCGCGCGCGCGTCGGCATGGACCGGCGGCAGCGCGTGCGCGAGCGAGGTGCGGATGATGATGCGCTCGCGGTTGGCCTGCGGCTGCATCACCACGACGCAGGCCTCGACCAGATCGTTGAGGCTGAGATTGGCGAAGGAGAGGTCGAGCTTGCCGGTCTCGATGCGGGTCAGCTCCAGCAGATCGTCGATGATCGCGATCACTCGCTCGCCGGAGGCGCGGATGTCTTTCAGATACTCGCCGTAGCGCTCGTTGCCGAGCGCGCCGAACCGCTCGGAGATCATCACCTCGGCGAAGCCGATGATGGCGTTGAGCGGTGTGCGGATCTCGTGGCTGATGCGCGCCAGCATGTCGGCCTTGGCGCCGGCGGCGCGGTCGGCGAGCCGCTTCACCTCGCGCAGCTCGCTCTCGCCCTGCTTGCTCTGCGAGAGGTCGCGGAACACGGCGAAGAAGTTCGGGCCGTCGGGCCGGGTGCGGCCCATCGTCATCGCGAGCGGGATCAATCCGCCCTTGCTCTCGCGGCCCAGCACCTCGCGTCCGTGGTCGAGCAGGCTCGCGATGTCGGGCGTCTTCAGGCTCTCCAGGTAGTCGGAGATCACGCGCCGGCTTTCCGGCGCGAACAGCGTCGCGAGGTTCTCCTGCAGGAGCCGGTCGCCGTCATGGCCGAACAGCGCCTCCGCGCTGCGGTTGCAGGCGGTGATGTTGCCTTCGGCATCGAACATGATGATGCCCTCGGCGGTGGTGTCGAGGATCGCGGCGAGATCCTCCGCGTTGGCGTGTCCGGCCTGGGGCTGCGGTTCGGGCTCATGGGCCTCCATCGCGGCCGCGTCGACGACGATGGGCGCGGCCTGCGCCGGCGCGCAGATCAGCGCATGCGCGCTGTCGCCGTCCCAGGCGATGGCGTGCAGGCGTGCGGAGGTCGGCTCGGCGGCCGCGGCGCCTTCGCCCGCGCCGGTCGCCGAGATGGTCACCGGCGTGCCGGCCTCGGAGGTGCTGCTCGCCGCCGACACGCCGGGCTCGACATAGAGCGCGTCGAGACCGCCGGCCTCTTCCAGCGCCTGCAGACTGGCATAGCCCATCCGCGCCAGAAGCGCCGGGTTGGCATAGAGCAGGCGGTCGAGCCGGTAGATCAGGATGCCGGTCGGCAGCAGGTCGAGCAGCGTGCGGTCGCGCCCGCTGTCGCCGCGCGGTGCGGGCTCGGGCGGTGTCAGCCATTGCGCGGTTGCGCGCGGCGCGTCCGGTACGAACGGCGGCAGCTCGGTCGGAGCCGTCTCTTGCGCCATCTGCGTCACGGCGGCGGCGGCGTCCCTCTCGCGCTCCAGGCGCTCGGACAATTGTCGGGCGAGCTCGTTGAAGGCGCTGTTCTCGACGGGCGTCAGGCTCGGCGATTTGGCTTCGCCGAGGGGGCGGAACGGCACGACGTTGGGGGGCGTTTCCACGGCTTCGTCCGGATCGGTTGGTGGTGAATTCGTTTCGACGGCGGGTTCGGGCAACTCGGGACCGGTCGCCGGCCCCTCCGGCGCGGCCGGCGGCGGCTCGGCTTCCGCCTCGATGATTCTTGCGGGCTGCGGTACGGCGGCCGGTTCGGATCGCCGCAAAGCGTCGAGCCGGTTGAGGGCGTCGAGATCGCGGCACACGCCAAAACCCCTGAAGCCCGCGAAACTGCGCGCGCGGTCATAGACCGGCAGGCCTGCGAGTTCGACGGCAAGCGGCCTCTCGCCGTCGACCGGCCAGTTCACGGTGATGCCGGCCCAGGTGTCGTGCGTCGCGAGCGCCCGCGCGACGCGGCCTTCGGGATCGAGCGCGAGGTCTCGTGCGATCTCCGCCCAGGGCCGGCCGAACTGGGCCGCGGTGTGCGTACCGATCAGGCGGATGAAGTCGTTGGATGCGAGCACGAAGCGGCCGTCGGCGTCCATCTGCCACAGGAAGCGCAAGGGCAGAAGGCGCGGCGCCGGCGCTGCGAAAGCATCGAACAGCGTGTATTCGGACGGCGCTTCATTCGACAGCGCCGGCTGCTCGTAGTCCGGCAGTGCGGGTGCCGCGGGGACCGGTTCGCACTGCGCCGGCGCGGCTTCGGCCACCGCCTCCGGCAGCATGTGACGCATCGCATGCGCGGCCTGCGTTGCGCCGAGCTCGATCAACGCGACCAGGGCGGTATCGGCGCCGCTGCCGACCCGCTGCAGCACCATGTGGCCGATGCCGATCGGCGTCTCGACCCGGCCCCGGGCCAGCGCGTCGCGCCCCGCCTGCGCGAGGCCGGCTTCGGCAAGATCGCGAAAGCCGAGCAGGGGACGCGCCGCCTCGCTGGCGCCGACGAACAGCCCGTCGCTGGCAAACGCCGCCATCGGCGCCGGCGCGCCCTCGACGAGCCGCTGCAGTCGCTCGACCAGCGGCATGCCTCGCCCGCTCGCCGCCATGGCTGCGACCAGCACGCCCTGACCGCCGTCGTGGAATTCGAGCCGCGCGCAGGCGCAGGTCATCAGCGTGCCGAGCGGCGCGCCGAAGCCGCGCAGCCGTTCCAGCCGGATCGCGCCCGACGGCGGCAGATCTCGCGCGAGCCGCGCGACCTGGCGGCGGTGCGGATCGGCCGGTCCGAAAGTCTTGCCGGCGAGATCGGCGGCGTCGGCCGCGCCGAACAGTTTTGCTGCGACCGGATTGGCCCACAGCACGCGGCTGCCGTCGATCGACCACAGCCACGCCGGCAGCGCCGAGGTCGCATGCACGGCCAGCCGCGGATCGCTCACGCCTCGCAACTGGAAATCCGAACTCGTCATCCGACCGATTTGCTTTGGGGGCTCGATGTTGATGTGCCGGGGGCGGCCCGGATGGCAGCCTTAACAAAGGGTTACTATCGCGCGCGGGCGGCGTCAGGTCCACGTCGGGCAGGCGCCCGGCCGGCCCTTAAGCGGCGATAACCTTAATGTGGCCGGGCTCGCAAGCGGCCTGAGCATTGCCGCCACCGGGCGGACCACGCGACGCGATCGGGCCGCCCTACCTCCGCGCCGGACCGCGTGGCTCAACCAGGGGGAGCGTTCGAATGAGAATTGCATCCTGTTCGGGATGAAAATGCGGCGCCGCACCTCAGATTGCGTTGCGTTGCACAATATTGACATGATGTGCGTTCAAAGTACGGACGAGCTGCCATCCTACGCTTCCAGTTTTCGTTCCCGCTCCGGTCGGCGGGTGCGCCGGAAGGCTCACTCATTTCAGACATTGTAAGGGATAACTGCCATGACAGGTGCGACTGATCCATTCTCCGCCTCGATCATTCCGTTCGAGGTGCCCGAGCAGATGCGTGCGTTCGCCGAAAAGGGCGTTTCGCAGGCCCGCGAGAGCTACGCCAAGTTCAAGGACGCCGCCGAGAGCCAGAACGGCACCATCGAGGCCGTGTTCACCTGCGCCAGCAAGGGCGCCAGCGAATACGCCGCCAAGGTGATGGAGTTCATGAAGGCCAACACCAGCTCGACGCTGGACTTCGCCCAGGAACTGTTCGGCCTGAAGTCGCCCGCCGAGGCGCTCGAGCTGTGGACCAGCCACAGCCGCAAGCAGCTCGAGACGTTCCAGGCCCAGGCCAAGGAGCTCGCCGAGATCGGCCAGCGCGTCGCCGCCGAGACCGTGGAGCCGATCAAGACCAACGCGTCGAAGTTCTACAAGCCGGCCGCCTGATCGATCCGGCCTGATTGAATTGAAAACCCGGGCCCGCTGGCCCGGGTTTTCGTCTTGGAAGAGGTACTTTTCGCGGGCCGTTTCCGGGTGGCAGCGGCCTTGCAAAACAGAGCCGTTGCACCTAGTTTCCGCCCCGTTTGGCCCCCTCGGAAACCGAGGCGCGGCCCTGCCGGATGCAGTTGTAGCTCAGTTGGTTAGAGCGCCTGTCTGTGGAACAGGAGGTCGGTGGTTCGAGCCCACCCAACTGTACCAGCGCTGCCTCGTCCCTCATCGAAACCTAGCAAACGCAGCCGACCTGTCTTCGTGTATGGGCGGATTCGGCCGTCCGCGAAATCCCTGGCGGGCCTTGAATTCGCGTGTCCCGAAACGGTCGGCCGAGCCGATCTGGAAGCGATCTCGCAGGGGTGGGCGGAGGATCCCGAGGTCACACGAGAGTTGCTGCGGCCGTGGTTCGATGCGGCGAGGACGGCCGTGGCGGCCGTTCCCTCGGTCATCGTGCCGTTTGCCTCGAACTTCCTCATCAACCCGCGACATCCCGACGCGGCGCGAATTCGCGACGTCCACGCGGCACGTCATCCTCACGACCATCGCCTGTTTGCGTCCGCCTTGCGATCGCGCGCTGTTGCCCGCAACGCACGGCGGCCCTCTTCCCGTAGCCCTCGCCTTGCCAAGCCCGGGGGCATCACCCAGTATCGGCCCGCGACTCGACGATGGGGGAATCAATGCCGGCGTTCCGCTTGGGGAGTTTTCGACTGGCCGCGGTCTCCGGGATCGCGCTGGCGACGCTGATCGCGCCCGGCCATGCCTATACGCCGGAGCAGCAGCAAGCCTGCACGCCCGACGCCATGCGGCTGTGCGGCGAGTTCGTTCCGAACGTCGATGCCATCACTGCCTGCATGATCCAGAAGAAGGCGCAATTGTCGCCGCAATGCGCGGTGTACTTCCGCAGCGGACCGGAGCCGACCGAGGCCTCGTCCTCGCGTGCCGTCGGCAAGCCGCTGAGCATCAAGCCGACCGCGGCGAAGACGAAGAAGCCGAAGGCGACCGCCAGCAAGAAGAAACCGGCGAAGCCCGACGCCTAGCCTCCGATCCAAGGCAAGGGGCGAAGGCAAGAGCGGAACGGACCCCTTTTGTTCGCCCGCGTCGCGCCATTCGGCGACAGCAAGTCTGGGGACGACTTCCGAAAAAGAGTCGGAAAACGGTTTGCTCGGGAAGGTTGAATGCTGTTTTTTCCCGAATCGTTGCCCAAGGAATGCCCGCTTTGAGCCTCGAAAGGCATTTTTAGGGCTTGGCGACCGCGTTGTGGCAGGCAGTGTGACTCAAAAGCCAACGCCTGTTGTTATCTCGTGGCTTGAACGCAACTCTCGGTAAATTTTTCTTTCGCGAATCACGGCGCTGATTCATTTTCGCGCTCTGGGGTCAATCTGGAGGCCAAAGGTATGAACGTCATTGTCTTTGCATCGCGTAAGGGGGGCTCGGGCAAAAGTACCTTGGCTGCCCATCTCGCCGCGCAGATCAAGGCGACGAAGCCCATTCTGCTCGTCGATGCGGATCCGCAAGGGTCCCTCACGCTGTGGCACAAGCTGCGCGGCACCAACGAGCCGCCGATCAAGGCCGCAGTGAACTCGGTCAGCGGCATCGTCTCCGCCGCCAAGCGCGACGGCTATGAGTGGGTGCTGATCGACACGCCGCCGAACCTCTCGGCGGTCGTCGACGACGCCATCCGCAACGCCACCATGGTGATCATCCCGGCGCGTCCGGGCGTGTTCGACGTCAATGCGGTGCAGGAAACGATCCAGATGTGCCGTGCGGCCCGCAAGCCCTACGCGGTCGTGCTCAACGGCGCGCCGGCCCGCCGCGACGATGCCGAAAGCCCGATCGTCACCATTGCCCGCGAGGCGCTGGCGAAGTTCCGCGCGCCAGTGTGGGGCGGGCAGATCACCAATCGATCCGACCTGTTGATGGCGCTGAGCCACGGCGAGGGTGCGCGCGAGTACCAGGCCGAAAGCCGGGCGGCGCAGGAGATCGCAAGGCTGTGGGCGGCGATCGAGCGATCGGTCAAGGCCATCCGCGGTACGGCGTCGGCCTCCGGCGCGATGCACAAGCAGGCGGCCTGAGTTTCCCGATCGATGTGCGGGCGAGAAACGCGCGGTTGACCGCGCGTTTTGCGTTTCGCCTGCGCGGTGCGGCTTACGCCACCATCAGCATGTAGAACACGATGACCGGCGACAGCGTCAGGATCACCGACCAGATGCCGACGGCCCAGAGGATGTCCTCGGTGGTGAAGCCCTGCTGCTCGGCCGCCTGACAAGGCGGCGCAATGTCGTTCTGAATATCCACGAAACGCCCCCGCGATTTCTTCGCTCGTGCGTCCAGGACTACCTCGCCGGATTTAAAATCCCGGCCGCGATTTCGCGCGCAATTCGAACACGGGCACTACCGCGGATTAACCACGTCGCGCATTTCGTCAGGCTGCGAGCCAGACGCGAAACAGCAGCGCCGGCATCAGGCCGAGCATCACCGCCCAGAAGCCGAACGACGAGACCAGCAGGATTCCCTGCAGGAGATCGGCCGGCGCATAGTGTTGCGCCGCCGGATCGCGAGTCCTTAGCTCCATGGATTTTCCCCCTCGAGGAGTTTCTTTGCAGGCGACGATACGGCGCGAGGCGTAAACGGGACGTGGACGCGCCATGCGGCGCTGCCGAACGCGATTCAGCGCGGGTTAACCACGGCGCACGCGGGCGGCAGGGCTGTCGCATATGGCGAGCTCGAGGTTGCGAGACTGTGCCCGCCCTTCATGGTTCGAGACGCGCCGCAAGCGGCGCTCCTCACCATCAGGGCTGCGAACCAGACCTCATCCTGACGAGCCGCGCTTGCGCGGCGTCTCGAAGGATGGGCCGCAAAGAAACTCCCACCGCGTTCTTCTTCAAGTGCGATAGCCCAGCCGCAAGCGGGGAGAGGTGGGAGATGGAGCGCGCTACGCGGCAACGGCCACCCGCCGCGCGATCTCGCGGTCGAGCGTTCCGGCCAGCTCCGCGCCCACCTCGACCATCGGCAGGCGCACCTCGGCGCTGTCGATCAGTCCGGTGCGCCACAGCCAGTACTTTGCCGGCGCCGGGCTCGGTTCGGCGAACAACAGCCGCGTCAACTCGCTGACCTCTCGCCAGCGCGCCAGCGCCGCCTCGGCGTTGTCGCGCTTCAGCTCGCTGCGCACCGCGGCGAAGGTTGCGGTCTCCAGATGCGCGGAGAGCAGGATGGCGCCGTCGGCGCCGTCGCTCAGCGCGTCGTGGGCGTGCGCATCCTCGCCGGTCAGCACGCGGAAGCCGGCCGGCCGGTCGCGCAGCAGCGCGATGGTCCGCTCGCGGCTCGCGCCGCAATCCTTCAGCCCGACGATGTTGGGATGTCCGGCAAGCCGCAGCAGCGTATCGTTGTCGATGTTGACCCCGGTGCGATAGGGAATGTTGTAGAGCACGAGCGGCCAGGCGGCGTGGTCGGCGAGCGCCTCGAAATGCGCGGCCAGGCCGCGCTGCGACGGCCGCAGGTAATAGGGGCTCGCGATCAGATAGCCGTCGATCGGCCAGTCCGCGGTCTCATCCAGCAGATCCTTCAGCCGCTGCGTGTCGGCGCCCGACAGTCCGAGGCAGAGCGGAACGTTGCGGCCATCCGTCGCCATCGCCTCGCGCACGGTCGCGACGAGTCGCTCGAGCTCGCCGGACCGCAGCGTCATGCCTTCGCCCGAGGTCGCCCCGAGGATGAAGCCGTCGACCGGCTGCCTGGTGTAGTGGCGCGTCAGCCGCCGCAGCGATGTCTCGTCGAGCACGCCGTCGCGAAACGGCGTCACGAGCGGCAGCCAGAGGCCCTGCAAATGCTGTCCCAGATCGGTCATCTCTCATCTCCTTTTCGGTGAAGCCGGCCGGAGACGGGCATGAAAAAACCCCGTCCAGGCGGCGGGGTTTTGGGATCGCGACGAAGCGGAAGTTTCTAGCGCGCGCAAATATCCCTGATCCCCGGACGGGGAGCTTTTTTCGAGACTGCGGTGCACGACATCGTGATCATTGTGAAATGATGCGCGGGATGCGCGGAACTGTCAATGCGCGCGGAACGCGAAAGCCGATCGAGACGAAAAAAAGCCGGGCCCGAAGGAGCCCGGCTTAGGTATTGGCCACGTGAGGCCGACACAATCACCTTCCAAGAGGGATTACTGAGCTCCCGCGCCACTGGAGGAGGGGGACAAATGCGCAACGCGAGCGCTCAGCGTGCAAGCAGTATGGGGTCGCCGAGCGCCCCGCAGCAACCGCCGAGGCCGCATGTCAGTCATGCGGAAATCAGGACGGCCAGCGCTGCGCCTTGCTCACCACGAAATCGCGGAATACCTGCACGCGCGCGACCGTCTTCAACTCCTCCGGATAGACGAAGTAGGTGTCGAGCTGGATCGAGTCAGATTCGCCGAACAGCTGCACGAGCCGGCTGTTGTCCTCGACGAGGTAATCCGGCAGCGCGGCGATGCCGAGGCCCTGCTGGCAGGCGCGCACGAGGCCGAGGATGTTGTTGACGCGGAAGTAGGCTTCGCGCGGGCCCGAGCCGTTGCGCCCGGCTTCCACCAGCCAGTTGCGGTTCTGCAGATGCGGCGCGAAGCTGCCGTCGGCCAGCGTGATGATGCGGTGAGAGTCGAGTTCTTCCAGAGTCCGCGGCGTGCCGAAACGCTTGATGTATTCCGGCGAGCAGTAGGCGTGAAAACCCATCGCGAACAGCTTGCGCTGGATGAGGTCCGGCTGCGTCGGCTTGCGGGTCCGGATCGCGACGTCGGCCTCGCGCATCGACAGATCGAGCTCCTCGTCGGTCACGATCAGCGAGATGCGAATCTCCGGATAGAGCGCGGTGAACTCGCCGAGCCGCGGGATCAGCCAGTTGATGCCGACACCGGGCGTGGTGGTGATCTTGAGGTCGCCGCTCGGCCGCTCGCGGCTGTCGGTCAGCTTGGCGCGTGCCGCCTGCAGCTGCATGAACACGTCATGCGCGGTGCGGAACAGCAAGTCGCCCTGCTCGGTCAGGATGAGGCCGCGGGCGTGGCGATGGAACAGCGAGACCGAGAGCTCCTGCTCCAGGGCCGAGACCTGGCGTGACACGGCCGATTGCGACAGGCCGAGCTGCTCGCCGGCATGCGTGAAGCTGCCCGCTTCCGCAGCCGCGTGGAACACCTTCAGCTTGTCCCAGTCCATATCGGTAAATCCGTCGCGTGCTCTGGGCATGATCTTCATTCCGCTGCCGCGCGCTCGCTGGCGCGCAGGGCCAGGAATCGCTCGGCTTCGAGCGCCGCCATGCAGCCGAGGCCCGCGGCTGTCACGGCCTGACGATAGGTCTCGTCGGCGACGTCGCCGGCGGCGAACAGGCCCGGCACCGAGGTTGCGGTCGAGTTCGCTGCGACCTCGACATAGCCCGACGATTTCAGCTTGACCTGTCCGGCCACGAGCTCGGTCGCCGGCGCATGCCCGATGGCGATGAAGACGCCGTCGGCCTTGATCTCGCCGAGCGCGCCGGTCTTGACGTTCTTCAGGCGGACATGGGTGACCTTGCTTGGGTTCTCGGCCCCGCAGATCTCGTCGATGGCGCTGTCCCAGATCACCTTGACCTTGGGATGCTTGAACAGGCGGTCCTGCAGGATGCGCTCGGCGCGGAAATGGTCGCGGCGATGCACGACCGTCACCTGGTTCGCGAAATTGGTCAGGAACAGCGCCTCCTCGACCGCGGTGTTGCCGCCGCCGACCACCACGACCTCCTTGCCGCGGTAGAAGAAGCCGTCGCAGGTGGCGCAGGCGGAGACGCCGAAGCCCTTGAACTTCTCTTCCGAGGGAATGCCGAGCCAGCGCGCCTGGGCGCCGGTGGCGAGGATCACGGTCTCGGCGAGGTAAACGTCGCCGCTGTCGCAGGTGATGCGGAACGGCCGCTGCGCGGTCTCGAGCCGGGTGACCAGATCGGTCTTGATCTGCGTCCCCACATGGGTCGCCTGCTTCTCCATCTGCTCCATCAGCCAGGGGCCCTGGATCACGTCGGCAAAACCCGGATAGTTCTCGACGTCGGTGGTGATGGTGAGCTGGCCGCCCGGCTGGATGCCCTGGATCAGGATCGGCTCAAGCATCGCGCGTGCCGCATAGATCGCTGCCGTGTAGCCGGCGGGTCCGGAGCCGATGATGACGACCTTGGCATGGATCGGAGCGGACATGGAGCGGTGTGCCTTTCTCGGGGGAACTGCAGCGCGGGCGCGGAAAGTGCCTGGAAAGGCCTCGCGGAGGCGCTGAAATGTCGGGGTAATCTAAGCCTTCTGGCGAGCCATGCAAGAATTGCAGCCCATCTCGGCGGATTTTTCCCACCGGGAACAAAAGCTGCGCTGGTTGCGCGCAATAAAATTGCGCCCGTCAGCCCGACTGGGTTATGAGGATTACGATCGCCCCGCCCGTACCTTTGGAAGGCCCAGGAGTTCCATCCCCGTGTCCCGGAACCTAGACGAGATCGATCTCAAAATTCTCGCCGAAATCCAGGCCGATGGGCGAATCACCAATGTCGAGCTCGCCAAGCGGGTTGGCATCTCGCCGCCGCCCTGCCTGCGCCGGGTCCGAGCGCTGGAGGAGGAGGGTTACATCCAAGGCTATCGCGGGCTGCTCGATCCGCGCAAGCTCGGCTTCGACGTCACGGTGTTCGCCTCTGTGCATCTGTCGAGCCAGGCCGATGCGGACTTGCGGGCGTTCGAGGAGTTCGTGCGCGCCGAGCCCCTGGTGCGGGAATGCTGGATGCTGTCGGGCGAGGTCGACTTCATCCTGAAATGCGTGGCACCCGACATGGCGACCTTCCAGGATTTCGTCACCCACCTCACCGCGGCGCCGCATGTGCGCAACGTCCGCACCTCGCTCGTGCTGCATAATTCCAAGTACGAGGCCGCCGTACCGCTCGACGTGAAGGTGCGGCGGTAGCTCTTCTCCCTCCGCGGCTTCGCGCTATCCCGTCTTCTCCGTCATTGCGCGCCAACGGGTCCGCGCGAAGCGCGGCCCGATGACAGGCTCCGCGAAGATTCCATGGGGAGTGGATAGCGACCGGGTCTGAGGCCAGACTGAGGTCGCAAGACCACTCAACCTGGAGAGAACGATGTTGCTCGATCATCCTACCGACGGACCGGCCGCTATCCACACGCATATTGGCGCAATTCTTGTGTCGCTGGAACTGAGCCGTTCGAGTTGGCTGGTGACCTCGCTGTCGCCTGGCAAAGGCGAGTCCTCGCGGCCGCGACGGACCGCGCAGCCGAGCATGACGGAGGAAGCTTCGTTCACAATCGCGTCAGTGTGGTCTCCATGACGCGACAAAAAGGGCCGCGCAGATAGCGCGGCTCTTGTCGCGGAACGATCGCGCCGATGGTTAGCGCCACTCGACCTTGGTGATCTCGTAGGCCTTGGCGCCGCCGGGCGTGTTCACCTCGACCGAGGCACCCTTCTTCTTGCCGATCAGGGCGCGCGCCAGCGGCGAGGTGACGGAGATGCGGCCCTTCTTGGCATCGGCCTCGACCTCTCCGACGATCTGCCACACCGTCTTCTTCTCGGTGTCCTCGTCGACCAGCGTGACGGTGGCGCCGAACTTGATCGTGTCGCCGGAGAGTTTCGAGATGTCGATGATGTCAGCACGCGCGAGCTTGTCCTCGAGCTCGGCGATGCGGCCCTCATTGTGCGACTGCTCTTCCTTCGCAGCGTGATATTCCGCGTTCTCCGACAGGTCCCCATGCGAGCGCGCCTCGGCGATATGTTCGATGATGCGCGGACGATCCACCGACTGGCGCTTCTTCAATTCTTCCCCGAGCGCGGCGAAGCCGGCCAGAGTCATCGGAACCTTTTCCATCGTCTCTCTCGTTCTCCGATCGTGCGCCCCCAAACGCGAGGGGGCGCCGCAACCCTGATTCGTCATTTATTCCGGGGTTCAACCACGCGGCCGCCGGAACGTTTCTCGTCACCCTGGCGGTGGGACGGAACAGCCGCATGGCCGGATCGTTCCGGCCAATACCGGCTTCATCGCCAATCACTTAGCGGAGCTCCGCCCCGCTAACGGATCAGGTTTCCGAAAAATAGCTCTGCAGGGTACGAACCTCAAGGTCCCCGCCCAGATAGGCGCGGATGCCCTGCGCCGCCGCCACGGCCCCGGAAAGAGTGGTGTAATACGGCACTTTATGCAAGAGGGCGGCACGACGCAGCGAGCGGCTGTCGGCGAGCGCCTGCGGGCCTTCGGTGGTGTTGAACACGAGCTGGATGTCGCCGTTGGTGATGGCGTCCACGATGTGCGGCCGGCCCTCCAGCACCTTGTTCACCTTCTCGGTCGGGATGCCCTTGTCGGCGAGATAGCGCTGGGTTCCCGAGGTCGCCATCACCTTGAAGCCGAGCGAATGCAGGAGGCGCACGGCCTCGGTGATGCGCACCTTGTCGCTCTCGCGCACCGAGACGAACACCGTGCCCTTGCGCGGTACCCGCGTGCCGCCGCCGAGCTGGCTCTTGGCGAACGCCACCTCGAACGAGCGGTCGATGCCCATGACCTCGCCGGTCGAGCGCATCTCGGGGCCGAGCACGGTGTCGACGCCGGGGAAGCGCGCGAAGGGGAAGACCGATTCCTTGACGCCGACATGCTTGAACGCGGTCTTCTTGAGCTTGAAGTCGGCGAGCTTCTCGCCGGCCATGATGCGCGCCGCGATCTTCGCCACCGGCGTGCCGACGACCTTGGCGACGAACGGCACCGTGCGCGAGGCGCGCGGGTTGACCTCGAGCACGTAGATCTCGCCGTCCTTGATGGCGTATTGCACGTTCATCAGGCCGACCACGTCGAGCCCGAGCGCGAGCTCGCGGGTCTGCCGCTCCAGCTCGCCGATCATCGTGGCATCGAGCGAGTAGGGCGGCAGCGAGCAGGCCGAATCGCCGGAATGGATGCCGGCTTCCTCGATGTGCTCCATGATGCCGACGATGAAGGTGTCCTTGCCGTCGCAGAGGCAGTCGACGTCGACCTCGGTCGCGTCCGACAGATAGCGGTCGAACAGCAGCGGATTCTTGCCGAGCACGGTGTTGATCTGCCCGGTCTTGTCGTTCGGATAGCGCGCCTTGACGTCGGCCGGCACGAGTTCCGGCAGCGTGCCGAGCAGGTAGTCGTTGAGCTGGTTCTCCTCGCGGATGATCTGCATCGCGCGGCCGCCGAGCACGTAGGACGGGCGCACCACGAGCGGCAGGCCGAGATCGGCGGAGACCAGGCGCGCCTGCTCGACCGAATAGGCGATGCCGTTCTTCGGCTGCTTCAGGCGCAGCTTGTCGAGCACCCGCTTGAAGCGGTCGCGGTCCTCGGCGAGATCGATGGCGTCGGGCGAGGTGCCGAGGATCGGCACCTCGGCCGCCTCCAGCGCGCGCGCGAGCTTCAGCGGGGTCTGGCCGCCGAACTGCACGATCACGCCGTGCAGCGTGCCGTTGCGGCGCTCGGTCGCGATGATCTCCAGCACGTCCTCGGCGGTCAGCGGCTCGAAATAGAGGCGGTCGGCGGTGTCGTAGTCCGTCGACACCGTCTCCGGGTTGCAGTTCACCATGATGGTCTCGTAGCCGGCGTCAGACAGCGCGAAGCAGGCATGGCAGCAGCAATAATCGAATTCGATGCCCTGGCCGATGCGGTTCGGCCCGCCGCCGAGGATGATCACCTTCTTCTTGTCCGACGGCTCGCTCTCGTCGGCGAGATGGCCGGCGAAGGGCGCTTCGTAGGTCGAGTACATGTAGGCGGTGGGCGAGGCGAACTCCGCGGCGCAGGTGTCGATGCGCTTGAACACCGGGCGGACGCCGAGGGCGTGGCGCTTCGCCGTCACCTCGGTCTCGGTCGTCCCGGCGAGCACGGCGAGCCGCGCGTCGGAGAAGCCCATCGCCTTCAGCGTGCGCATGCCGAACGCGTTCGACGGCAGGCCGCTTGCCTTGATCTTCTCCTCCATGTCGACGATGCCGCGCATCTCGGCGAGGAACCACGGGTCGATCTTGCAGGAGTTGAAGATGTCCTCGTTCGACCAGCCGAGCCGCATGGCCTGGGCGACCTGCAGGATGCGGTTCGGCGTCGGCCGGCCGAGCGCGGCGCGGATCGCGTTCTTGTCGTCGTCCTGGCCGAGGCCTTCGATCTCGATCTCGTCGAGGCCGGTCAGCCCGGTCTCGAGCCCGCGCAGCGCCTTCTGCAGGCTCTCCTGGAAAGTGCGGCCGATCGCCATCACTTCGCCGACCGACTTCATCGAGGTCGTCAGCGTGGAGGAGGCGCCGGGGAATTTCTCGAAGGCGAAACGCGGGATCTTGGTGACGACGTAGTCGATGGTCGGCTCGAACGAGGCCGGCGTCGCACCGCCGGTGATGTCGTTGGCGATCTCGTCGAGCGTGTAGCCGATCGCGAGCTTGGCCGCGACCTTGGCGATCGGGAATCCGGTCGCCTTCGAAGCCAATGCCGAAGAACGAGAAACACGCGGATTCATCTCGATCACGACCATGCGGCCGTCGACCGGATTGATGCCGAACTGCACGTTGGAGCCGCCGGTCTCCACCCCGATCTCGCGCAGCACTGCGATCGAGGCGTCGCGCATGATCTGGTATTCCTTGTCCGTCAGCGTCAGCGCCGGCGCGACCGTGATGGAGTCGCCGGTGTGCACGCCCATCGGATCGAAATTCTCGATCGAGCAGATGATGATGCAGTTGTCGTGTCTGTCGCGCACCACCTCCATCTCGAACTCTTTCCAGCCGAGAACGGATTCCTCGATCAGGACCTCGTTGGTCGGCGAGGCGTCGAGGCCGCGCTCGACGATGTCCAGGAATTCTTCCTTGTTGTAGGCGATGCCGCCGCCGGTGCCACCGAGCGTGAAGGAGGGGCGGATGATCGCGGGCAGCCCGACCTCGGACAGCGCCATCAGCGCCTCGGCCAAGGCATGCTGCTGGTACTGCTTGCGGCGCTCGTTCTCGCCGAGCGTCCACTGCCGCTCGAGCTCTTCCAGGGCTTTGCCGGAGAGCTCTTCGCGCTGGGCGAGGTATTTGTCGCGATAGCTCTTCTTCAGCGCGGACGCATTGGCGAGACGCGATTTCGGCGTCTGCAGCCCGATCTTCTCCATGGCGTTGCGGAACAGCTGGCGGTCTTCCGCCTTGTCGATCGCATCCGCCGTGGCGCCGATCATCTCGACGTCGAATTTTTCCAGCGTGCCCTGCCGGCGCAGCGACAGCGCGCAATTCAGCGCGGTCTGCCCGCCCATGGTCGGCAGCAGCGCGAAGCCGCCGGGGATGACGTGGCGTTCCTTCTCGATGATTTTTGCTACGATCTCGGGCGTGATCGGCTCGATATAGGTCGCATCGGCCAATTCCGGGTCGGTCATGATGGTGGCCGGGTTGGAATTGACGAGGACGATGCGATAGCCCTCCTCCTTCAGCGTCTTGCAGGCCTGCGTGCCGGAATAGTCGAACTCGCAGGCCTGGCCGATCACGATCGGACCGGCGCCGATGATCAGGATGGTCGAGATGTCTGTACGTTTGGGCATCAACGCTCGCGAGCTGGAAAACGGGCACAAAAAAAGGGCGCGCTTGCCGCGCGTCCCCTGGAGCAGGAGCGCGATCAGCAAAAGTGGCGCCCGGTTTTGCGTCCGATCGCGCTCCCGACATTATAAGAGCGCATGATCTTCGCGCCAAACCGCCAACACTTTGGCGGATCATGCGCGTGCGCGGGGGTCACCCTCGCGCGCGGCTGGTCTTTAGACCAGATTTTCGGGCCGCGAAACCCCGAAAAACGCCCATCAACCGGCAATTTTGGGGGGATTTGGGCCTTCGGGCGGCTGGCCTGGCGGTTACAGCCCGCCTTCGCTCTTCGAGCTGCGGCGAGGCAGCCTTCGCCTACTTCCGGCTCGCCCAGCCGTAGCTGCGGAGCAGCGAAGGCTGGAGACCCGGCCTGGATTTGAACCAGGATAAAGGGCGTTGCACCGCCCTCGCGTTGACGCTTCCGCCACCGGGCCGGCTCGATCATGGCCGATCAGGGCGGGGGAGGCCACCGCAACGCCTCGTTAACACTAACCGCGGGCGAAGGCGGGGCGGGCGATGAAGGTCATGCGCGAGGGATTGTGGCCGATATTGGCGTGCGCGCGCTGGGCGTCGAAGCCGGCCCTGGCGAGCTTTGCGATGATTTCGGCCTCGCCGTAGCGCTGCAGGCCGATGCGCGTGCGCAATTGCCGGTAATCGGACAGCGCGGTCGAGACCAGCCCGATCAGCGCGTCCTTCAGGAAGCCGTGGCGCGCGCCGAACTTGAGCAGCGCCAGCACGTCGGTGAACATGCCGACGTCGGGCTGCAGGATGTCGCCGAGCACGAGCTTTCCCGACGGCTTGAGCAGCCGCAGGATCACCGCGAAGGCGGAATCGAGTTCGTCCTTGGTCATGTATTGGGCGACCGAGTTCATCACGACGAGATCGATGGTGTGCTCGGGCATCTTGCGCAGGTCGTCCAGCGAGCGGACGCGGATCCTGGTGTTGGGCGCAAACCGAGCGATCAGCCGGCCCCGCACGCCGGGGGCGGGTTCGGCCAGGATGAGCTGGCCGCAGGCCTCCGCCACCCTGGCGGCCGACAGCGCTTCGCCGCAGGCATAGTCGAGCACGACGGCGTCGGGCGAGGAGATGTAGCCGATGATGTCGCGCGCAATGGCCTGGAAATGCAGGTCGCGATGCAGCCTGCTGACGTAAATCGTGTGCGTGGAATCGTAGTAGTCGATCCAGTCGTCCATGGCAGTCGGGGATCCCGGAAAGGACGGTTCCGAAGCGGAACCGGGGCTGATCGCCAGCGTTAGGGGTGCGACGGCGCGCCGTCAATGTGCGGTCCTAACAGGAAGGTTCCCCGTGAGCAAAGCCAAGTTCGACAACGACAAGTCCGACAACGACAGGTCTGTCTCGCCCGATCTCGATACCCCGACCGATCTGCCGGCGGCGGCGGTCGACAAGATCTCCGAAGCGGTCAACGCGCTGCTGGCCGACGCCTTCGCGCTCTACCTGAAGACCAAGAACTTCCATTGGCATGTCAGCGGGCGGCATTTCCACGACTACCATCTGCTGCTGGACGAGCAGTCGGATGCGATCTTCGCCACCACCGACCAGCTCGCCGAGCGCGTCCGCAAGCTCGGCGGCACCACGCTGCGCTCGATCGGCCAGGTCTCGAAGCTGCAGACCATCCAGGACAACAACGAGGCCTACGTGCCGCCGCGCGAGATGCTGCGCGAGCTGATGGAGGACAACAAGCACGTCGCGGCCGCCATGCGCAAAGCCCACAAGCTGTGCGAGGACAACGGGGATGCCGGCACCGCAGCGCTGCTGGAGACCTTCATCGACGAGACCGAACGGCGTACCTGGTTCCTGTACGAGGCGAGCCGCCAGGAAGGCAGCAACGCGGCGTGATACCCGACTCACTGCTGTAGGGTGGGCAAAGGCGCGACGCGCCGTGCCCACCACTGGCCGACCGGTGGGCACGCTTCGCTTTGCCCACCCTGCAATTGCGTGACCGCTGCTACGCTCTCGTCCACAGCCTCACCAGCGGCCCGTCCCTGCCGCGCACGGGATCGCTGTCCGGCCCCTTCACCGCCGGAATCGTCTTCAATGCCTTGGCGTGGTTTTCAGGCGTCGGGCGTGTGATCTCCATCGTCCATCCCGGCGGATAGGCGCCGACCACGCAGAAATCGGGGCTTGCGGATACCAGCTGATGCCCGGTGCCGGCGGGCAGGATCGCGACGTCGCCGGCCGATATCTCCAGCACCTCTCCGTGGTCGCCGCCGAAGCGAACGCGGGCGCTGCCGCGCGCCACCCCGAGCGCCTCATGCACGGTCGAATGATAATGGAGATAGTCGTAGACGCCGTTGCGCCACATCTCGCTCCAGCCGTTGCGCGCGAACAGGTCCTCGATGGTCTCCTCGGGACGGTCGCGGTCGAGCTCGATAGCGTCCTGGTAGACCAGGAAGGGCAAAATGTTGTTGGGCACGAGGCCGTCGTCCTCGAAGACGATCGCAAGCGGCTCGGCATTGTCGCGGACCACGGACATGGCGGGCTCCGGGCGTAACACGCTGACGGTTCAACCTCGGTAGCCGATTCGCGTTCCTTCTCGTGTCCCGGACGCGCTGTGGCGCACAGTGCCGCTGCGCTGAGCCGGCAACCCAGACCTTCGCAAGCGGGTAGGCCCCGGATCAGCAGCGCATCACGCCGCAAAGAAGGGGCGCGCGGCGCATCCTCCGGGGCACGAGGGCGTGCTATGCCCGCTTCTTCTCGCGCATCAAATCGGCGAAGCGCTGGAACAGATAGTGGGAGTCGCGCGGGCCGGGCGAGGCCTCGGGGTGATACTGCACCGAGAACACCGGCTTGCCGTCGAGCTGGATGCCGCAATTGGAGCCGTCGAACAGCGACACGTGGGTCTGCGTCGCGCCCTTCGGCAAGCTGGCCTGGTCCACGGCAAAGCCGTGGTTCATCGAGGTGATCTCGACCTTGCCGGTGGTCTCGTCCTTGACCGGATGGTTGGCGCCGTGATGGCCCTGATGCATCTTCCTCGTCTTGGCGCCGACGGCGAGCCCGAGCATCTGGTGGCCGAGGCAGATGCCGAAGGTCGGCGTGCCCGACTTGATCACCTGCTGGATGACGGGCACGGCATATTTGCCGGTCGCGGCCGGATCGCCCGGACCGTTCGACAAGAACACGCCGTCGGGCTTCATCGCCAGAATGTCGTCGGCCGAGGTGGTCGCCGGCACCACCGTCACCTTGCAGCCGACGCCGGCGAGCAGGCGCAGGATGTTGCGCTTGATGCCGTAATCGATGGCAACGACGTTGAACTTGGGATCGCTCTGCCGGCCAAAACCCTCATCCCAGACCCAGGGCGTCTCGTCCCAGGTGAAGCGCTGGCCGGAGGTGACCATCGGCACGAGGTCCATGCCTTCGAGCCCCGGCCATTCGCGCGCCTCCTCCTTCAGCCCGTGCAGGTCGAATTCGCCGTTCCTCGCATGCGCGATCACCGCGTTCGGCATGCCCTTGCTGCGGATCAGCGCGGTCAGCGCGCGGGTGTCGATGCCGGAGAGGCCGATGATGCCGCGAGCCTTCAGCCACTGGTCGAGATGGCGGGTGGCGCGGTAGTTCGAGGGATCGGTGATGGCGGTGCGCAGGATCACGCCGCGCGCGCCGGGCGTCGCGGCCATGTTCACCGTCTCGATGTCGTCCTCGTTGGTGCCGACATTGCCGATGTGCGGGAAGGTGAAGGTGATGATCTGCCCGGCATAGGAAGGATCGGTCAGGATCTCCTCATAGCCGGTCATCGCGGTGTTGAAGCAGACCTCGCCGACGGCCTGTCCTTCGGCGCCGAGGCCGAAACCTTCGAGCACCGTTCCATCGGCGAGCACGAGCAGC
Organism: Bradyrhizobium sp.; assembly: GCF_028868675.1. GTDB lineage: Bacteria > Pseudomonadota > Alphaproteobacteria > Rhizobiales > Xanthobacteraceae > Bradyrhizobium. Next base: position 7,165 of record NZ_JAGWUA010000009.1, on the reverse strand, counting down.
GCGGTCGGTTTGTGGTCCGGCCAGGCGGAAGCGTTTTCGGATTGTGTCATGAGCCCGCTTCTTAGTCCCGCCCGGGGCCGCCGTCAAAGCGGGAGAGCGCGGATTCACATGCGTTTTTGCATATTTGACAGGCCCCTTCAGGCACTTAAGCTCGAACCGAGAACTTCCGGGAAGATTCGAGCCTTGCCGCGCAAGAAAGCACCCGGCCGCCGCGGGATCTCCGGATTCGGCCAGAACCGAGTTGTTTCCTGCCGTGAACCGGCTAGATCAGGCGCGGCACGGCTTTAGAGGGATTTCGGCCATGATGCGCGACGACATCAACACTGCGGTCAAGGAGGCCATGAAGGCCAAGGACGAGCGGAAGCTCTCCACGCTGCGCATGGTCAACGCGACCATCAAGAACGCCGACATCGAGGCGCGGGGCCATGGCAAGCCGCCGCTGTCGGACGCCGACCTGCTCGGCGTGCTGCAGAAGATGATCAAGCAGCGCCAGGAAGCGGTCGAGCTCTACGACAAGGGCGGCCGCGCCGAGCTTGCCGCCCAGGAGCGCGAGGAGATCGCCGTCATCTCGGCCTATCTGCCCAGGCAGATGTCGGACGATGAGGTGAAGAAGGCGATCTCGGCTGCGATCGCCGAGACGGGAGCCGCCGGCATGAAGGACATGGGCAAGGTGATCGCCGCCCTGAAGGCGAAGCACGCCGGGCAAATGGACTTTGGCAAGGCGTCCGGTCTCGTGAAGGCCGCGCTGTCGGGCTAGTGAAGGCCATCGATGGGCGCCGCCATCAAACCATTCCGCATCGACGTCGGCGACGACGTCCTCGCCGATCTGAAGTCGCGGCTTGCGCGCACGCGGTGGCCGGAGGCGGAGTTGGTGGACGACTGGAGCCAGGGCGCGCCGCTGAAATGGATCAAGGAGATCTGCGCCCATTGGGCGAGCGGCTACGACTGGCGCGCGCGCGAGGCGCGGCTCAACGGCTTTGCGCAGTTCACGACCGGGATCGACGGGCTCGACATCCACTTCATCCATGTGCGCTCGAAGGAGCCGTCGGCGCTGCCGCTCGTCATCACCCATGGCTGGCCCGGCTCGATCGTCGAATTCACCAAGGTGATCGCGCCGCTGGTCGACCCGGTCACGCACGGCGGCGATCCCGCCGACGCCTTTCACGTCGTGTGCCCGTCGCTGCCGGGTTTCGGCTTCTCGGCGAAGCCGAAGACCACCGGCTGGGGCGTCGACCGCATCGCCGCGACCTGGGCCAGGCTGATGGAGCGCCTGGGCTACGGGCGCTACGGCGCGCAGGGCGGCGACTGGGGTTCGGCGGTGACGTCCTCGCTCGGCGCGCAGGATCCGCAGCATTGCGCCGGCATCCACATCACGCTCGCCTTCAATGCGGCGCCGAAGGTCGAGGGCGAGCCGACGCCGGAAGAGAGGCGCGCGCTCGCCGGGCTCAAGCACTATGTCGATCTCGATTCCGGCTACTCAAAACAGCAATCGACGCGGCCGCAGACGCTCGGCTATGCGCTCACGGATTCGCCGAGCGGGCAGGCGGCCTGGATCCTGGAAAAGTTCTGGGCCTGGACCGATTGCGACGGCCATCCCGAAAACATCTTCACGCGGGACGAACTGCTCGACAACGTCATGCTGTACTGGGTGACGGAGACGGCGACCTCGTCGGCAAGGCTCTACTGGGAAAGCTTCGGCAAGCGCCGCACCGCGCCCGTCGTCAACGTGCCGACGGGGGTTGCGGTGTTCCCCGGGGAGATCATCACGCCGGTGCGGCGCTGGATGGAGCCGAACTTTTCCAACATCACCCATTGGAGCGAGATGGAGAAGGGCGGCCATTTCGCCGCCTTCGAGCAGCCGGAGCTGTTCGTGCGCGACGTGCGGAAGTTCTTCAGGACGTTGCGATAGCGCGCCAACGTCCTTCCGGATTCACCGAGGGCGTGGGGGCCTGCGTCATTCACCCTCCAGCGCAGGATGTCGTGAAACACCTGTTGCGGTATCAATTGACCGCTCTCCTCCGCATCTTGAAATCAACTCGCACGTGCAAGCGGCGAGCGAGCCGGCTAACATCGCTCCCAACGCGCGCGGCAAAGATCGCGCCGACCAAGAGGGGAGGAAGCCAATGTCCATCTCGGGCAAAGTCGATCCTGTGGTACGGACCGTGGCGGCGACCGATATCGCCGAGGCGCTCGCCGAGGGTCTTCGCGATTTTCAGGCGCTGCCGCTCTACGGGCTCTGTTTCGGCGTGCTCTATGCGCTCGGCGGCATCGCCATCGTGCTGTGTCTCACGGCCTTCGGCATGGTCTACCTCGCCTATCCGCTCGCCGCCGGCTTTGCGCTGATCGGGCCGTTCGTCGCGATCGGCCTCTACGAGGTCAGCCGCCGCCGCGAGGCCGGCGAGCCCGTGTCCTTCGGCGCGATCTGGACCACGGTGCGCTCGCGCAGCGAGATCGGCTGGATGGCCTTCGTCACGCTGTTCGTGTTCGTGGTCTGGATGTACCAGGTGCGGCTCCTGATCGCGCTGATCCTGGGCCTGCACGCCTCGTTCTCCAGCATGCACGAATTCATGACGGCGGTGCTGACCACCAACGAGGGGCTGGTGTTCCTGGCGATCGGCAACGCGGTGGGCGCGGCGCTGTCGCTGATCCTGTTCTCGCTCACCGTGGTGTCGTTTCCGCTGCTGCTCGACCGCGAGGTCGACTTCGTCACCGCGATGGTGACGAGCGTGCGCGCGGTCGTTGGCAGCCCCTTGCCGATGATCGGCTGGGCCGCGGTGATCGTGATGCTCCTGATCGTGTCGGCGCTGCCGTATTTTCTCGGGCTGATCGTCACGCTGCCGGTGCTCGGGCACGCGACCTGGCATCTCTATCGCCGCCTGGTGGCGCCGCTGCCGGCGTAGCCCGTCGCCCCCGCGAAGGCGGGGGCCTGATCTCGGTGTCGTCCCCGCGAACGCGGGGACCCATACCGCGCGATCTATCGGTTGCGGACGGTGGCAGTACCGAACGACCAGTCTTCGCCAAACGATCTCCTGTAGCTATGGATCCCGGATCTGCGCCGCTGGTCCGGGACGACACCATTTGCTGGGCAGCTACGGCGTCCTGATCCCCATCGCCTTCAACGCCGCGAGCATCGCCTGCGGCGGGGTCATCTTGATCTGCGGCACGGTGCCTGTCTCGAGCAGACTCTTCAGGCCGGACAGGATCGCGGGCCAGCCCCGGCGTCCGCCGGAGAGGATGTCGTCCGAGAGCGCGCGGTCGTGCCGTTCGCTCATGGTGAGTCTGACGGCCTCGCCGGCCGGCTCGATCTCGTAGGTTACGAGCGTCGGGCCGAGCTTCTCGACCAGATCGGGCCAGTTGACGTTCCAGCTCACCGTCAGCTTCCGCGGTGGATCATGTTCGAGCACCTCGCCCGAGATGTGCGTCGAGCCATCCGGCGCGCGCACCAGGAATCTGCCGCCGAGCCTTTCCTCCATCTCCACCGCAAAGCCGGAAAAGTATTTTCGGCTGAACTCGGCCGTGGTCAGCGCCTGCCATACCTGCTGCGGCGTGGCGGCAATGTAGATGGTGTAGACCGTGAGCGGCCTGAACGCGTCGAGATTCATCGCTTCCACTCTTGCTTGCCGAGCGCCTCCCGCGGAATGGGCAGCACCTTGCCGGTCTCAAGGAGGCTCTTCAGCCCGGACAGGATCGCCGGCCATCCCGTGGAGATGGCGCCGAGATACTTGCCGCCCTCGACGAGCCCGTCATGCGCCACGGTGAGCTTCACGAGATTGCCGAACGGCTCGAGCGTGAACGTGACCCTCGATATCGGCTCGTTGCGCAGTTCTTCGTAGAGCTCGTGCTTGAAGGAGTAGGACAGTCGCCGCGGCGGATCGGCTTCCAGAATCTCGCCACTGTCGGTGGTCCTGCCGTCGATCACCAGCGCGAAGGGCGAGCCGACCTTCCAGTCCGAGCGGACCTCGCTGCCGAACCAGTACCGTCGTGTGAAGTCGCTCGAGGTGAGCGCCTCCCACAATTTCTCCGGCGTGGTCTCGATGTAGGTGACGTAGACGAATTGCGGCTTACTCATCACGCTTCTCCAACTGGCGTTTCAACTCGCCGAGAGCGGCGAGCCTGCCGCGCTCGAATTTCCGGATCCAGCGCTCGCCGATCTGGTGGATCGGCACCGGATTGAGATAGTGCAGCTTCTCGCGGCCGTGCCTGAACGTCGTGACCAGGTTCGCCGCTTCCAGGATCGCAAGGTGTTTCGTGACGGCCTGGCGCGTCATCTCCAGGCCTTCGCAGAGTTCGTTCAGCGTCTGTCCGTTCCTGGCGTGAAGCCTGTCCAGCAGCGACCGCCGCGACGCGTCGGCCAGCGCTTTGAAGACCTCATTCATGGCGGTGATAATAGGCAACCAAATGGTTGCTTGTCAAGATAGTGTCTTTGGCGGGCTCCGACCGCCGTGCTAGCGTCTCATGTCAGCCAACGCAGATTGGTTCCGGGAGGGCACATGATCGGTCGGGTCTCACTTGCTGCCGGCCTCGTTCTTCTTGCCTGCAGCACGATCGCCCTCGCGCAGAAGCAGCAGGTGATCGGAGCGCCGCCGGAAGCCTCCAACATGAAGCTGGTCGGATATAGCGACCTGCAGGCGCGCAGCGGCTATCAGCCGACCATCCACCATCAGGGCGATCGCTGGATCGCCTATATCGGCCATCACGGCGGCACCGAGGCGGTGCCGGAGCCGGTCAATCCGCTGACGGGGCGGGCCGAGCCGAACGGCACCTCGATCGTCGACGTCACCGATCCCGCGCGGCCGAAATATCTGCGCCATCTTCCCGGGGCGCCCGGCAAATACGAGTCCGGCGGCGCGCAGATGGTGCGGATCTGCGACGGCGCGTCGCTGCCGAAGGGCGATCCCGGCGCGGTCTACATGCTCCGCACCTTCGGCGGCGAGGCGCACGAGATCTGGAACGTCGCCGATCCCGCAAATCCCGTCCTCGTCAGCCGCATCGGCGGCTTGAAGGACACGCACAAGAACTGGTGGGAGTGCGACACCGGCATCGCCTATCTCGTGTCGGGCGCGCCGGACTGGCGCACGCGGCGCATGACGCAGGTCTACGACCTCAGCGATCCCGCGAAGCCGCAGAAGATCCGGGATTTCGGCCTGCCGGGCCAACAGCCGGGCGCGACCGGCGCGGTGCCGACCGAACTGCACGGGCCGATCTCGACCGGACCGCAAGGCAATCGGGTCTATTTCGGCTACGGCACCAACAAGGGCGGCATTTTGCAGATCGTCGACCGCGAAAAACTGTTGAACGGTCCGAAGGAGCCGACGCCGGAAAACCTGCGCTATCCGGAAGTCGCGCGGCTGCCGATGTCGGCCTTCAACGGCGCACACACCACATTCCCGATGCCGGACATGCCGATTGCCGAATTCGCCGCGGACAGGGACGGCAAGACCCGCGACATCGTCATGATCGTGGACGAGGCGATCCTGAACGAATGCGCCGAGGCGCGGCAGATGGTGTGGTTCGCCGACGTCACCACCGAGACGCGGCCGATGATGATCTCGAGCTACACGGTGCCGGAGGCGAGCGGCTCGTTCTGCCAGCGCGGCGGCCGCTTCGGCTCGCATTCCTCCAACGAGAGCATGGCGCCGGTCTACTACAAGAAGCTGGCCTTCATCGCCTTCTTCAACGCCGGCGTCCGCGCGCTCGATATCCGCGATCCCTATCATCCGAAGGAAATCGGCTACTTCATTCCGGCGATCACGGAGGCCACCGACAAGCGCTGCGTCCCGGTCGAGGGCGGCGAGCGCTGCAAGGTCGCGATCCAGACCAACAACGTCGAGACCGACGACCGCGGCTACATCTACGTCGTCGACCGTGCCAATACCGGCATGCACATTCTCGAACTGACCGGGGCGGCGCGGGCCGCCGCCGGCCTCAAGAACTGACCGTGTGGCGCGCGGCGGCGATCGTGGTGGCGATGGTCGCGCTCGGCGCGCTGGCGGGCGTCGGCGCCGACCAGTTGGCGCCGCCGCGGGCAGAACCTGCGCACTGGCGCGAGATCGCCTGGCCGTTTCCGCGCGACGGCTGGCCGGCGGGGCGCGCCTTCCGCTGCGAAGGCGGTGTCTGCGCGGACGGCGTCGAACTCATCGTGCGCGCCAAGCGCGGCTTCTGCAACTGCGACCGCGGCGTTGCCGATGACGACGAGGTGGATCGCGTCGCCGACATCGACCTGATCAGCCCGCGCTTTGCGGCGGCGGGAACGGGCGAGCCGATCCGCCTCGGCGGGATGCAGGGGCGCGCCAGGTCGTACGATCTCGAGATGCCCGACGGCATCAGGCACGCGGCGACCGGCATCGCCGTCTCGCGCCGCTGTGATGTGCTCGTCGCGGTCACGCAGGGCAGTACCACGGCGGGAGCGATGCGGCACGAGGCGCTCGCGTTCCTGGAGCGGGTCGACATGAAGGCCTGGATGATCGCCGCGCTGGACGGGCGATGAGCGAGAGTGGCCCATTTCCGGATGGTCGTCATGCCCGGGCAGGTTCTGGCCGAGATCGACACTTGTTGACCGTAGAGATCTAAAGCCTGCCCCTGCAACCACCTATTATAACTCAATCACCATACCGGTCTAACCGCCGCGATGGATATGGCGCTTACTGGGAAACTCAAGTTCGGCTAGGTGCGGTGTTACCAGATCGCCCTCCGAATGTCGGAAGGACGTCAGCGACGAGCTCGAATCTTTTCGGGCGCGCCAAACCGCCGAATGCAGCCATCTCTACGATCTCCGCGCCTTCACGCGACGAGGGTTCAAGGATGCCGACTGCAACCGCGGCGACACATTCCCTGGGCTGACCAGTTAGTCCATCTAGCGCTGGCTATTCACACCGCGCGTGTCGGCGCAGCGCAGCGTCGCGCGATGATGATTGCTCGCCGACGGCCATGAACTTCTAAAGCCCCATGATTCGCCGGTAAGTCTTGTACGCAAAATCGAGATGAGCCCGCATCGCCTCCTCCGCTGCGGATTGGTTGCGCTCCTTCAATGCTTTCAGGATCCGTCCGTGGTCTGCCTGATTGACCTTGAACTCACGTTCAGTGGTGAGCCCCGCAATTCGCTGATTGAAGTAGAATTGACCAGCTCTAAAAATAGCATCCGCCAAGCGCCCGTTGTGCGCCGCAG
>NZ_JAGWUA010000148.1 GCF_028868675.1 Bradyrhizobium sp. | reverse complement strand
CTCACTTCGCGGTGAGCGGTTAAGCCGCCTCAGGCAGCGAGCTGCCGCAGGACGTATTGCAGAATGCCGCCGTTCTTGAAGTATTCGAGCTCGTCGAGCGTGTCGATGCGGCAGATCAGCGGCACGCGCTTGAGCGTCCCGTCGCCCATCACGATCTCGGCGATCAGCCGCTGGCGCGGCTTGAGCTCGCCGCCGAGCCCGCGAATGGTGACTTGCTCGTCGCCCTTCAGGCCCAGCGACTGCCAGGACGTACCCTCCTCGAACACGAGCGGCAGCACGCCCATGCCGATGAGGTTCGAGCGGTGGATGCGCTCGAAGGACTGGCACACCACGGCGCGGATGCCGAGCAGCACCGAGCCCTTGGCCGCCCAGTCGCGCGAGGAGCCGGTGCCGTATTCCTTGCCGGCGAACACCACCAGCGGCACCTTGTCCTGCTTGTACTTCATCGCCGCGTCGTATATCGGCATGCGCTGCTTCGACGGATAGTGCATCGTCACGCCGCCTTCGACGCCCGGCACCATCTGGTTCTTGATGCGGATGTTGGCGAAGGTGCCGCGCATCATCACTTCATGGTTGCCGCGGCGCGTGCCGTACTGGTTGAAGTCGGCCGGGCGCACCTGATGCTCGGACAGATACTTGCCGGCAGGCGAGGTCAGCTTGATCGAGCCCGCGGGCGAGATGTGGTCGGTGGTGATCTTGTCGCCGAACATCGCCAGAATCCGCGCGTCGACCACGTCGATGACGGGATCGGGCTGCTTCTTCATGCCCTCGAAATAGGGCGGGTTCTGCACATAGGTCGACGACATGTTCCAGCGATAGGTCTCGCTGTCAGTGGTCTTGATCTTGCGCCAGTTGGTATCGCCCTTGAACACGTCGGCATAGCGCTTCTTGAAGATCGACGCGGTCACGAACTTCTTCATGAAGGCGTTGATGTCCTTGCTCGTCGGCCAGATGTCCTTCAGGTAGACCGGCTTGCCGTCCTTGCCCTCGCCGAGCGGCTCGGTGGCGAGGTTCTTGGTTACGCTGCCTGCGAGCGCGTAGGCCACGACCAGCGGCGGCGAGGCGAGATAATTCGCCTGCACGTCCGGCGAGACGCGGCCCTCGAAATTGCGGTTGCCGGAGAGCACGGCGGCGGCGACGATGCCGCTGTCGTTGATGGTCTTGGATATCTCCTCCGGCAGCGGACCGGAATTGCCGATGCAGGTGGTGCAGCCGAAGCCCACCAGGTTGAAGCCGACCTTGTCGAGGTCGGGCTGCAGGCCGGCATTGGCGAGATACTCCGCGACCACCTGGCTGCCCGGGGCGAGCGAGGTCTTCACCCACGGTTTCGCCTTCAGGCCCTTCTTGGCTGCGTTGCGCGCGAGCAAGCCCGCGCCGATCAACACGCTCGGATTGGAGGTGTTGGTGCAGGAGGTGATCGCGGCGATCACGACGTCGCCGTGGCCGAGGTCGAAATTCTTGCCTTCGACTGCGTAACGCTTGCCGGCGTCATCGGCCTTCTTGTACTCGCTGCCGAGCGCGAGCGAGAAGCCGTCGGCGACCGACGGCAGTGCGATGCGCCCCTCGGGACGCTTCGGGCCGGCCATCGAGGGCACGACGTCGGCGAGGTCGAGGGTCAGCGTCTCCGAGAACACCGGATCGGCCGACTTGGCGGTGCGGAACAGGCCTTGCGCCTTGGTATAGGCCTGCACCAGCGCGACGCGCGCCGTGGCGCGGCCGGAGGTCTTGAGATAGTCGATGGCGGCGGCATCGACCGGGAAGAAGCCGCAGGTCGCGCCGTACTCGGGCGCCATGTTGGCGATCGTCGCCTTGTCGGCCACGGAGAGGTGATCGAGGCCGGGGCCGAAGAACTCGACGAACTTGCCGACCACGCCGAGCTTGCGCAGCATCTGCGTCACGGTCAGCACGAGGTCGGTCGCGGTGACGCCTTCCTTCAGCGCGCCCTTCAGCTTGAAGCCGACCACGTTCGGCAGCAGCATCGACAGCGGCTGGCCGAGCATGCAGGCTTCCGCCTCGATGCCGCCGACGCCCCAGCCGAGCACGGCGAGACCGTTGACCATGGTGGTGTGGGAGTCGGTGCCGACCAGCGAGTCGGGGTAAGCCACCTCGAACGTGCCGGTCTTCTTGCCGACCGTCATCTTCTCCTTCCTGGTCCAGACCGTCTGCGCCAGATATTCGAGATTGACCTGGTGGCAGATGCCGGTGCCGGGCGGCACGACGGAGAAGTTCGAGAACGCCTTCTGGCCCCATTTCAGGAACTCGTAGCGCTCCTGGTTCTGCTTGTATTCCTCGGTGACGTTCTTGGCGAAGGCCTTGTTGTCGCCGAAGAAGTTCACGATCACGGAGTGGTCGATGACGAGATCGACCGGCACCAGCGGGTTGATCTTCTCGGCGTCGCCGCCGAGCTTCTGCATCGCGTTGCGCATTGCGGCGAGGTCGACCACGGCCGGAACGCCGGTGAAGTCCTGCATCAGCACGCGCGCCGGGCGGAACGCGATCTCATGCTCCAGGGACTTCTTGCGCAGCCATTTGGACACTGCGACGATGTCGCCCTTCTTGACCGAGCGACCGTCCTCGTTGCGCAAGAGATTCTCGAGCAGCACCTTCATCGAATAGGGAAGCCTGGAGATTCCCTTCAGACCATTCTTCTCGGCGGTGGGCAGGCTGTAATAGACGTAAGTCTTGGCGCCGACCTTGAGGGTTTTTTTGCAATTGAAGCTGTCGAGCGAGGTCATGTAAGGAAATCCCGATTGTTCGTGATACCCGTCTGAGGGTATTTCAACACCGTCAGCGAATCCAGCTTGGGCCGCTTGCAGGAGCGGGTTGAGTGCTGCATCAAGTTCCGGGCTTATAGAAGCTTTCTAACTGCACCGCCACACCGACTATCGTGCTGCAGCAATCGGGGAGCCACAAATTCTGATGCGCTACCCCAAGATTTCCTAAGGGCGCATTTTGAGGGCGTTGAGAACGAACGACATGCAGCTCTCGGGGCGCGGGATCAGATGCGTGCGGGGCGGCCGCGAGATCTTTGCCGGCCTCGACTTCGAGGCGGCCTCCGGCGAGGCGCTGGCCGTGGTCGGCCGTAACGGATCCGGCAAGACCTCGCTGTTGCGGCTGATTGCCGGGCTCCTCGTCCCGGCCGGCGGCGCGATCGAGCTGGCCGGAGGCGACGGCGAGCTGACGCTGCCCGAGCAATGCCACTATCTCGGCCATCGCGACGCCCTGAAGCCGGCGCTGAGCGTTCAGGAAAACCTCACGTTCTGGGCCGATTTCCTCGGCGGCGAGCGGGGCGATGCAAACTTGAGCCTGTCGACCGTCGGTCTCGACCACGCCACCCATCTGCCGGCGGCGTTCCTGTCGGCCGGCCAGCGGCGGCGGTTGTCGCTGGCCCGCCTGCTCACGATCCGCCGCCCGGTCTGGCTGCTGGACGAGCCGACCACGGCGCTCGATACCGCCGGGCAGGACATGTTTTGCGGCCTGATGCGCGACCACCTCGCCCGCGGCGGCCTGATCATCGCTGCCACCCACGCCCCCCTCGGCATCGATGCGCGGGAGCTGCGGATCGGGAGGCCGGCATGACCGCGCTTGGCGCCTTGATTCGGCGGGACGTCAGGATCGCGCTGCGGGTCGGCGGCGGGGCGCTGATCGGCGTGCTGTTCTTCCTGACCGTCGTAGTGCTGATGCCGTTCGCGGTCGGGCCCGATCTCAACCTGCTCTCGCGGCTGGGACCTGCGATCCTGTGGCTCGGCGCGCTGCTGGCGAGCCTGCTGACGCTCGACCGGCTGTTCATGGCCGACCATGACGACGGCTCGCTCGACCTCATCACCATGAGCCGGACGCCGCTGGAACTCGCCTGCGCGGCAAAAGCCCTGGCGCACTGGCTCGCGGCCGGGCTGCCGCTGATCGTCGCAACCCCCGTGCTCGGGCTCTTGCTCAATCTCGACATGGTCGCGACCGGCGCCGTGGCCCTGACGCTGCTGGCGGGCACGCCGGCCCTGACCTTCACCGGCATGATCGGCGCGGCGCTTGCCGTGACCCTGCATCGCGGCGGCCTGCTGATGGCGGTCCTGGTGCTGCCGCTGTCGATCCCGGTGCTGATCTTCGGCGTGGCGGCCTCCAATGCCGTGATCGTCGGCCCGACACCGTTCGGCGCGCCGTTCTCGATCCTCTGCGCGCTGTCGCTGGTCAGCTTCGTGATCGGCCCGCTGGCCGCCGCGGCCAGCCTCAGGCACGGGCTGGATTGACCTTGACCCCGATCAACTTTCGCTGCGCGCTTCTGTGCTGATTGCGTGGGCGGCCTTCCGTGATTATCAGGTGACCATGTCGCTGATCGACCTCGCCAACCCCTCGCGCTTCCTCGCGCTGACCGCGCGCGTGCTGCCATGGCTCGCGGCCGCGACCGTCATCCTGCTGGCGCTCGGCCTCTACCAGGCCTCGCTGGCGCCCGACGACTACCAGCAGGGCGCGACCGTGAAGATCATGTTCATCCACGTCCCCAACGCATGGCTGTCGATGCTCGTCTGGGGGGTGATGAGCGTGGCTTCGCTCGGCACGCTGGTGTGGCGGCATCCGCTCGCCGACGTCGCGGCGAAGGCCGCCGCCCCGATCGGGGCGTCCTTCACCTTCCTCGCGCTGCTGACGGGCTCGCTGTGGGGCCGGCCGATGTGGGGCACCTATTGGGAATGGGACGCGCGGCTGACCTCGGTGCTGATCCTGTTCCTGATGTATCTCGGCCTGATGGCGCTGTGGCGCGCGGTCGAGGACCCCTCGCGCGCCGCGCGCGCGGCCGCCGTGCTGACGCTGGTCGGCGCGATCAACCTGCCGATCATCAAGTTCTCCGTCGACTGGTGGAACACGCTGCACCAGCCGGCTTCGGTGATGCGGATGGGCGGCTCGACGCTCGACAAGTCGTTCCTGATTCCGCTGCTGGTGATGGCGACCGCGTTCACGCTCCTGTTCCTCACCCTGCACCTGGCGGCGATGCGCAACGAGATTTTGCGCCGCCGCGTCCGTTCCCTGCAGATGATGCAGGCCAGCCGCATCGCGTTTTCGAGCGAAGCCGGCACCGGTTCCCGTGACGGAAGCGCGTCAAGAGAAATTGGGGCCACCTGACATGTCGCTCGGTCCCTACGCCTCCTTCATCCTCACATCCTATCTTGCCGTGGCCGCCGTGGTCGCGATCCTGATCGTCTGGGTCGTGATCGACCATCGCACCCAGCAGCAGCGCCTGCGCGAGCTGGAGGAGAGCGGCATCACGCGGCGCTCGGGCAAGAGCGCGACGGATACGAGATGAGCGAACCTGCAAGCTCCGCACCCGCGCCGCGCCGCACCTTCCTGATGGTGCTGCCGCTGCTCGCCTTCCTCGGGCTCGCGGCGCTGTTCTGGTTCCGGCTCGGCAGCGGCGATCCCTCGCGCATCCCCTCCGCGTTGATCGGCAGGCCGGCACCGCAGACCGTGCTGCCGCAGCTCGAAGGCCTGCAAGCCGACGGCGCGCAAGTGCCCGGGCTCGATCCCGCCGCCCTCAACGGCAAGGTCAGCCTGGTCAACGTGTGGGCCTCCTGGTGCGTGCCCTGCCATGACGAGGCGCCGCTGCTCACCGACCTCGCCGCCGACACGCGGGTGCAGATGGTCGGCATCAATTACAAGGACGCGCCCGACAACGCGCGCCGCTTTCTCGGCCGCTACGGCAATCCGTTCGTGCGCGTCGGCGCCGACCCCAACGGCCGCGCCTCGATCGAATGGGGCGTCTACGGCGTGCCGGAGACGTTCATCGTAGGGCGCGACGGCAAGATCGCCTACAAGCTGGTCGGCCCGATCACGCCGGACAACATCAAGGCGGTGCTGAGGCCGGAAATCGAGAAGGCGTTGAAGGCGGGGAGCTGACTGCGATTGTCATTGCGAGCGAAGCGAAGCAATCCAGACTACCTCCTAGGTGACATTCTGGATTGCTTCGTCGCCTCGCTCCTAGCAATGACAGGCTGGGAAAGCGTTACTTCTTCCTGACGTCGCCCGCCTCGGCCTCGCTGGTTTCCAGCGACACCGGCTCGAGGTGATGGCGCTTCGTCAGCGGCATCTGCAGGATCGCGAAGATCATGGTCAGCGGCACCGCGCCGAACACCTTGAAGTTCACCCAGGTGTCCGTGCTCTGGGTGCGCCAGATGACTTCGTTCAGGATCGCCATGCCGAGGAAGAACAGTGCCCAGCGCAAGGTGAGGATGCGCCAGCCCTGCGGCGTCAGGTTGAACACCTGGTCGAACATGACGGCGATGAAGGAGCGGCCGAACAGCAGGCCGCCACCGAGGATCGCGGCGAACAGGCCGTAGATGATGGTCGGCTTGACCTTGATGAAGGTCTCGTCGTGCAGCACCAGCGTCAGCGTGCCGAACACCAGCACGATCACGCCGGTCACGATCGCCATGACCGGTATGTGCCGCGTCACCACGTAGGAGGCGATCATCGCCGCCACGATTGCGACCATGAAGGCCGCGGTCGCGGCGAACAGCTGAAACTTCGCATTGACGACGAAGAACACGATCAGCGGACCGAGTTCGGTCGCGAGCTTGAACAGCGGATGCGGCTGGGTCTTGTCCATCTCAACTCTCGATTCCGGCGATGGCGCGGGCGAAATCGCGCGCGGTGAACGGCGCGAGATCGTCGACGCCCTCGCCGACGCCGATGAAATGCACCGGCAATTTGAATTTTTCGGCGAGCGCCACCAAAATGCCGCCGCGCGCGGTGCCGTCGAGCTTGGTCATCACGAGGCCGGTGACGCCCGCGGTGCGGTGGAAGGCCTCGACCTGCGACAGCGCGTTCTGGCCGACGGTGGCGTCGAGCACCAGCAGCACCGCATGCGGCGCGCCGGCATCCACTTTCCGGATCACGCGCACGACCTTCTCGAGCTCGTTCATCAGCTCCGCCTTGTTCTGCAGCCGGCCGGCGGTGTCGATCAGCAGCACGTCGATCGCCTGCTCCCGCGCGGCCGTCAGCGCGTTGAAGGCGAGACTTGCGGAATCCGAGCCCTGCGCGCCCGCGACCACCGGCGTCTTCGTGCGCTCGCCCCACACCTTCAACTGCTCGATCGCCGCCGCACGAAACGTGTCGCCGGCCGCCAGCATCACCTTGCGGCCTTCGGCGGCGAACTTTGCCGAGAGCTTGCCGATGGTCGTGGTCTTGCCGGAGCCGTTGACGCCGACCACGAGGATGACGAATGGCTTCTTGCCCGCGGCGATCTCGAGCGGTCGCGCCACCGGCGCCAGGACTTTCTCGACCTCGGCCGCGACGACGTCCTTGACCTCGTCGGCCGAGATTGCCTTGTCATAGCGGCCGGCGCCGACCGCGTCGGCGATGCGCACCGAGACCTCGGTTCCGAGATCGGCGCGCAGCAGGACATCCTCGATGTCGTCGAGCATGGCGCGGTCGAGCTTGCGCTTGGTGACGAGATCGGCGACCGCGCTGCCGAGCGAGGACGACGTGCGCTTCAGCCCGTTGGACAGGCGGCGCCACCAGCTCAATTTGGGGGTCTCGGACGTGGTATCGTTCATGGTCGCGGTGTGTTAGCCGTTCCGGCCCATAAACGAAAGTCTTGCAATTGCTCGATGTTCCCGAACTGACCGCCGACGAAATCCTGGCGCGCGTGCTCCATCGCGACGGATTGATGCTGGTGATCGACAAGCCGGCCGGCCTTCCCGTGCATCGCGGGCCGAAGGGCGGCGCCAATCTGGAATCATCCTTCGAGGCGCTGCGATTCGGCCTGCCGCGCCCGCCGGTGCTGGCCCACCGGCTGGACAAGGACACCTCCGGTTGCCTGGTGCTCGGCCGCCACCGCAAGGCCACCGCCTCCCTCGGCCTGTTGTTCAAGCACGGCAAGATCGGCAAGACCTATTGGGCCGTGGTCGAGGGCGGGCCGACCGATGCCGAAGGCACCATCGACCTGCCGCTCGGCCGCCTCAATGTCGAACGCGGCTGGTGGCAGAAGCCGGATCCCGACGGGCAGAAGGCCGTCACCAACTGGAAGGTGCTTGGCCGGGGTGACGGCCTCACCTGGCTCGCCATGGAGCCCGTCACCGGGCGCACGCATCAATTGCGCGTGCATTGCGCCGCACAGGGCTGGCCGATCGTCGGCGACAACATCTATGGCAACGGTCCTCGCTTCGGCGAACCGCGCCTGCATCTGCATTCGCGCGAGATCGTGGTGCCGATTTCCCGGAACAAGGAGCCCGTACGCGTGACGGCGCCGGCGCCGGCCCATATGCACGAACGCCTGAGGGCGTGCGGCTGGACCAAAGACTAGCTTCGCGCCGCAAAGTCGAGCGGCATGCTTAACGCTCCGTTCAGCCTTGCCTCGCTAAAGTGCGGATTGCTTAGAACAAGCATCCCACAGGGCTCAGGACGAGCATGCCGCAGGCCGAGCAAGCGATCATCGACGAGGTCGAAGCCGCAATCCGCACCGGCTCGGCGGAGAAGGGCCTGGATACCGCCAGGCGCGTCACCGATCTGTTCCTCGCCTCGGCCGGCAGCTTCAACGACGAGCAGATCGAGCTGTTCGATCATGTGCTCGAGCGCCTGATCAAGACGATCGAGCTGCGCGCCATCGCCGACGTCGCCGCGCGCATTGCGCTCGCCGAGATCAGCGTCCAGCTCGCACCGGTCGCCCAGGCTCCGCCCTCGGTCATGCGCCGCCTCGCCGGCAACGACGAGATTCGCATTGCGGCTCCGGTCCTGCAGGAATCGGCGCGCCTCAGCGACGAGGATCTGGTTCACCTCGCAGGCGCAAAGAGCGAGCAGCATCTGCTCGCCATCGCCGGCCGGTGGTGGCTCAAGGAGATCGTCACCGACGCGCTGCTCATGCGCCGCTATCCGTCCGTCTGCCGGCGGATCGCCGGCAATCCCGGCGCGCGGCTTTCCGCCAAGGGATTTTCTCTCCTGATCGCGCAGGCCGAGGCCGACCCCGAGCTGGCCGTCAGCGTCGGCATCCGCGTCGACCTGCCGGCGGACTTGCGCCGCCAATTGCTGAGCTCGGCGACGGAAGCCGTTCGTACGCGCCTGTTGGCGCGCGCGCCGCGCCATCTGTTCGAGGATATCAAGAACGCGATCGCCTCGGTCGCGGCCGGCACCGAGCGGGAGATGTCGGGATTGCGCGATTTCGCCGGCGCCAAGCGGGCCATCGCGAAGCTGAAGGAGAGCGGCCAGCTCAACGAAGCGACGCTGCTCAACTTCGCCCGGCAACGGCGCTATGAGGAGACCGTCGCCGCACTGGCGCAGTTGTCGCAGTCTTCCATCGAGGTCATTCGTCCGCTGATGCAGAGCCTGCGCGACGACGGCCTGCTGGTGCCCTGCAAGGCGGCGCAATTGAGCTGGGAGACGACCGGCGCCGTTCTCGAATGCCGCTACGCCACTGGCTCGATGCGGCCTGCGGATCTCGCCAAGGCTAAGAACAATTTTGCCCGCATGACGACCGAAAACGCCCGCCGCACGCTGCGGTTCTGGCAGGTGCGGATGGGCTGAGGGTTGTCCTGACGAACGTGCTCCCACGCAGTCATTGTGAGAGCAAACGGCGACGCCGACCTAGACAGTCAGCCGCTCGCCGTCGTGGCCGCCGATCCGGAGCGGCCGCACGTCGCCCACCCGAGCGCCCGCAATCGCAACCGGCAGATAGTGCTCGGTGCGGCCCTGGCTGGCGCTCTCGATCAGCACGTCGCGCGTCGCGCCGATTTCGGCCTCGAGCCGCCGCCGCAAGGCCGCCTCACCTGCCTCGCGCAGGCGTCTTGCGCGCTCCTTGATGACCGGGCTTGCGACCTGCGGCATCCGCGCCGCCGGCGTGCCCGGGCGCGGCGAATAGGGGAAGACGTGCAGGAAGGTGAGGCCACACTCCCCGACGAGGTCGAGCGAGCGCGCGTACATGTCCTCCGTCTCGGTCGGAAAGCCTACGATGATGTCGGCGCCGAACGCGACGTCCGGCCGCAGCCGCCGCACTTGGTCGCAGAAGGCGATCGCATCGCGCCGCGAATGCCGGCGCTTCATGCGCTTGAGGATCATGTCGTCGCCCGCCTGCAACGACAGGTGCAGATGCGGCATCAGGCGCGCATCGTTGGCGACGGCGTCGAGCAGGTCGAAATCCGCCTCGATCGAATCGATCGAGGAGATGCGCAGGCGCTTCAGCTCCGGCACGTGCCGCAAAATCTGCTTGGTCAGCGTGCCAAGTTTCGGCGCGCCCGGCAGGTCGGCGCCGTAGCTCGTGAGATCGACGCCCGTGAGCACGATCTCGGCGTGGCCGCGCTCGGCCAGCGCCCGGACCTGATCCACCACTGCGCCCATCGGCACCGAGCGCGAATTGCCGCGGCCGAACGGGATGATGCAGAAGGTGCAGCGATGGTCGCAGCCGTTCTGCACCTGCACGAACACGCGCGGCACGCCGGCAGCAAAACCGTCGACGAGATGCGGCGCCATCTCCCTCACCGCCATGATGTCGCTGACCGCGACCTTCTCGGCCGCGCCGGCATCGAACGCCATGCGCGCCGCGCGCCAAGCGTGCCCGTGCATCTTGTCGTCATTGCCGAGGACGCGGTCGACCTCGGCCATGCCTGCGAACATCTCGCTTTGCGTCTGCGCCGCGCAGCCGGTGACGACGATGCGCGCCCCCGGGCGCTCGCGCTTCAGCTTGCGGATCGACTGCCGGGCCTGCGCCACCGCCTCGTTGGTGACCGCGCAGCTGTTGATGACGATGGTGTCGGGAAGGCCCGCGTCTTCCGCCTCGCGGCGGATCACCTCGGATTCGAAGGCGTTGAGGCGGCAGCCGAAGGTGACGACCTCGACGCCCATCACGCGACCGAGGCGAACAGCGCCGGGTCGAAGGTGCCCTCATACTCGAAGGTCGCCGTGCCCGTCATCAGCACGTGGTCGTCGCGCTCGCGCCATTCGATGCCGAGCTTGCCGCCGGGCAGCGTGATCTCCACGTTGCGATTGGCGCGCTTGAGCCGGGCCGCGGCAACCGCCGTCGCACAGGCCGCCGAGCCGCAGGCCCTGGTGAGGCCGGCGCCGCGCTCCCAGGTACGGATGGTGATGTGGTCGCGGTCGACGATATGGGCGAGCGTGATGTTGGCCCGCTCCGGAAAGATCGGATGATTTTCCAGCAGCGGCCCGAAGCGGCCGAGATCGTAGGCGTCGACGTCGTCGACCCAGAAGATCGCGTGCGGATTGCCCATGCTCACCGCGGAGGGCGAATGCAGGACCGGATTGTCGATCGGCCCGATCTGCAGCTCGATGTAGCGGGTGTCGCGAAACTCCTCCGCCAGCGGGATGTCCTGCCAGCCGAATTTCGGCGCGCCCATGTCGACCGTATAGAGATCGGGCGCGGGTCCCTGCCAGCAATTGAGCAGGCCCGCCGGGGTCTCGAAGGTGACGGCCGTCTGCCCAGTCTTCTCGAAGATGCGGCGCACCACGCAGCGCATGCCGTTGCCGCAGGCGCCGGCCTCCGAGCCGTCGTTGTTGTAGATGCGGATGAAGGCTTCGGTGCCCTCCAGGCGCGGCTTCTGCAGCACCATGAGCTGGTCATAGGCCACGCCCTTGGGGGAAGCGACGGCACGAGCGTCGTCCGGCGTGACGGGAGCCGCGGTATCGCGCATGTCGACGACGACGATCTCGTTGCCGATGCCGTTCATCTTGGCAAATGCGTGGTTGGCGAGCGCGCTCATGAAACGTCCCGAATTTGGCCTGCCTTATATGGTGATCATCGGCGGCTTGACCAGTCATTTGGCGTTCATCCGGCATGGCGCATCTGTCATGGGACGAAAGCGGCCCTCGCATGTTAGAACGGCGCGTTTCGCGCGAACCGGGACGCGCGGCCTGCGCAGATGCCCGATGTGGCCTTGAACCAGGGCTCTTCTTGGATAATGGCTCTTGGAGACGACCAGAATGAACCGCCCCCTCCGCTTCCGTCGCACCCTGGCTGTCCTGATCCCGGCGGCGGTCCTTTCGTTCGGACTGTCGAGCGGCTTATCGAGCGGCTTATCGAGCGCCTTGGCGCAATCGCCGAGCCCGTCGCCGGCGGCTTCCGCCAGCCCCTCGCCCGAACCATCGGCC
>NZ_JAGWUA010000147.1 GCF_028868675.1 Bradyrhizobium sp. | reverse complement strand
AATGCCTGCGTCCCTCACGTCAGGACGAAGCATGAGCTTCCCCGACATCACGCCAGAGCTCAAAGCCGCGATGCCAAAGCTGCGCGGGCGGTTGCTGGCGAACCAGTCGTTGGCGGAATTGACCTGGTTCCGGGTCGGGGGACCGGCGCAGGTGCTGTTCACGCCGGCCGACGAGAATGATCTCGGCTATTTCCTCGCGCATCTTACGCGCGACATTCCCGTTCATGTCGTCGGCGTCGGCTCCAATCTGATCGTGCGCGATGGCGGCATCGCAGGCGTGGTGATCCGCCTCTCGCCGCGCGCCTTCGGCGATGCGAGCGCGAGCGGCGACACCGTCACGGCGGGCGCGGCCGCGCTCGACAAGCGCGTTGCCGAAGTCGCGGCCGCCGCCAATATCGGCGGGCTCGAATTCTACTTCGGCATTCCCGGCACGATCGGCGGCGCGTTGCGCATGAACGCCGGTGCCAATGGCGGCGAAACCAGGGACGTATTGATCGAGGCCACCGGCATCGATCGCAACGGCAGGAAGCACGTGTTCTCCAATGCCGAGATGAAATTCGTCTACCGCAACAGCGGCGTCGATTCCTCGATCATCTTCACCTCGGCGAAATTCCGCGGTGTCGTCACGGACGCCGATGCGATCCGCGCGCGCATGGCGGAGGTGCAGGCCCATCGCGAGACGGCGCAGCCGATCCGCGAGAAGACCGGCGGATCGACTTTCCAGAACCCGCCGGGGCAGAGCGCCTGGAAGCTGATCGATGCCGCCGGCTGCCGGGGCCTTCGCGTCGGCGGCGCCCAGGTCTCGGAGATGCATTGCAATTTCCTGATCAACACCGGCGATGCCACTGGCCACGACATCGAGACGCTCGGGGAGACCGTGCGCGAACGGGTGAAGGCAAATTCCGGAATTGAGCTACACTGGGAAATCAAGCGGATTGGGGTTCCGTGATGACCATCCCGGAATGACGAAGCGCGAGGCGATCAGGAATGCGCATCACCATTCTCTTCGGCGGCTCCAACAAGGAGCGTCTGGTCTCGGTCGCAACCGCCCAGGCGCTGCACCAGGCGCTGCCGGAGGCAGACCTTTGGTTCTGGGACATCGACGACAACGTGCACGTCGTGCCGTCGAAGCAATTGCGCGAGCATGCGCGTCCGTTCGAGGACGAGTTCAGGCCCGGGACGCGCGGCGTTCCGCTGGAGCAGGCGCTCGACCAGGCCAGGCGCGAAGACCGCGTGCTGGTGCTCGGCCTGCACGGCGGCCGCGCCGAGAACGGCGAATTGCAGGTGATGTGCGAATCGCGCGGCGTGCCCTTCACCGGCTCGGGCTCGGCGTCTTCCCATCTGGCCTTCGACAAGATCGCGGCCAAGCGGTTCGCCGCGCTCGGCGGCGTGACGCCGCCGGCCGGAATTGCGCTCGCCGATCTCGATGCCGCGTTCGCCGAGTATGGGCGGCTGATCGCAAAACCCGCGCGCGACGGCTCGAGCTACGGCCTGATCTTCGTCAATGCGAGGCAGGATCTCGTCGCCGTCCGCAATGCGGCGAAGCTCGAGGAGTACGTGATCGAGCCGTTCGTCGCGGGCGTGGAGGCGACCTGCGGCGTGCTGGAGCGGCCGGACGGCTCGATCATGTCGCTGCCGCCGATCGAGATCATTCCGGGCGAGGGCAATTTCGACTACGCGGCGAAATATTTGCTCAAGTCGACGCAGGAGATCTGCCCCGGCCGCTTCTCGCCCGAGGTCACCGCCGCGCTGAAGGACCAGGCGATGCGCGCGCATCGCGCGATGTCCTGCACCGGCTATTCCCGCTCCGACTTCATCGTCTCGGACAAGGGGCTTGTCTATCTCGAGACCAACACCCTGCCCGGGCTGACGAAGTCTTCGCTCTATCCCAAGGCGCTGAAGGCGCAAGGCATCGAATTCGTCGATTTCCTGCGTGACATGGTCGTGCTGGCGGAGCGCTGCGCGCGGAGATAGTACGTCGGCGTTAACGGGCTCGAGAGCCGAACGGGCGCCCGGCAGCCCCCCGACCGGTAAAATGGCGAGGTTCCCGGCACAAATACCTCACGGGACGAGGCAAATCTCGCCGCGCCTTAACCAATTTTACTTTTTGTTTACCAGGAAGTCCGAAGGTTAACGCTGGCGGCGCATATGGCGCTTTGGCTGCCGGCGCGTGAGCTGCCCGCGGATCGTCCCGCGGTCGAGCGCACGCATGTTGAAGGGGAGAGGCTTCTTCTGCTGAAGACCAGCACCCGGCCGGCAGGTCCGAGACGTCGTGAGCGCCAGAACCCGCGGTTTCGCGGGCTAACTGTTGACGAGCTCGTGCAATGGATGGTGCAGGCAGCCTCGCCCGATCGGTCCTTCGATCGCTGAGGCCCCAAACTGACCTGAGGGCGGCCGCTCTTGGAGCGGTCGTGCTTCTGCGCGAGTGGGTGCAGCAGAAGCGCGACGAGCGCCACGTCCGCGCCAGGGCCGTTCCGGAACGCGAGCCGCCGCCGCGCGCGGTCGCGCTGATCGAGCGTCACCTGCCGCGCCGGGTCGGGATCGGCCTCACCGCAATCCTGCTGATCGCCAGCGCCGGCTTCGGCGTGGTCAAGGGCGGCCATCTGCAGGACTTCGTCGCCGCCGTCAGCGATGCCCGCAACGCGCTGGCCAATTCCGCGGGCTTCCGCATCACCTCCGTCGCCATCAACGGCCGCAAGCAGCTGAGCCAGGACGAGATCCTGGCGATCGGCGGCGTCAATGGCCGCTCCTCGCTGCTGTTCCTCGACGCCGACGGCGTCCGCGACCGTCTCAAGGCCAATCCCTGGATCTCGGAAGCGACCGTCCTGAAGCTCTATCCGGGCCGGCTCCAGATCGACATCACCGAGCGCACGGCGTTCGCGCTGTGGCAGGAGGCCGGCCGCTTGTCCGTGATCGCCGACGACGGCGCCGTGCTCGAGCCCTATGTCTCGCGCCGTTTCCTGTCGTTGCCGCTCGTGGTCGGCAAGGGCGCCGACACCCATGCGCGGGATTTCCTGGCGCTGCTGTCGCGCTATCCGCAGGTTCGCGCGGCCACGAAGGCGGCGATCTTCATCGGCGAGCGGCGCTGGAACCTGCGCCTGAAGGACGGCCTCGACATTCGCCTGCCGGAGCAGGACGTCGGCAACGCGCTTGCCGCGCTCTCCAGGCTCGACAAGGACGACAAACTGTTCTCCCGCGACATCGTCGCGGTCGACATGCGCCTGCCGGACCGCCTCGTCGTGCAGTTGTCCGACGACGCGGCCAAGGTGCGCGAGGAGCTGTTCAAGGACAAGAAGTCCAAGAAGAAGGCCGGTGACCCCGTATGACCGGCCTCGATCGCAGCCAGACGCCGAAAACCCGCCCGATGCCGCACAAGCGCGCCGGGCTGGTTGCGTCTCTCGACATCGGCACCAGCAAGATCGCCTGCATGATCGCGCGGCTGAAGCCGTCGCCGCCGAGCGACGCCCTGCGCGGCCGCACGCACGCGGTCGAGCTGATCGGCTACAGCCAGATCCAGGCCCGCGGCATGAAGGCCGGCGCGGTGATCGATCTCGCCGAATGCGAGCAGGCGGTGCGTCAGGCGGTGGCGCTCGCGGAGAAGATGGCCAAGGTGCGGGTCGAATCCGTGCTGCTGCCGGTCTCCGGCGGCCGGCTGGCCGGGCAACTGGTCGAGGCCGCCGCCGACATCCGCGGCGGCGCCGTGACGGCGGCCGACGTCGATCGCGTCACCTCCACCGGCATGCGCCACGCCACCGGCGAGGGCCGCACCGTGCTGCACACGCTGCCCGTCGGCTACACGCTCGACGGCGTCAAGGGCATCCGCGATCCCCGCGGCATGGTCGCGCGCCAGTTCGGCGTCGACATGAACGTCGTCACCTGCGAGGCTACGGTGGCGCGCAACCTGATGCTGGCGGTGGAACGCTGCCATCTCAACGTCGAGGCCATGGCGGCGAGCCCCTATGTGGCGGGCCTCTCCGTGCTGACCGACGACGAGGCCGATCTCGGCGCCGCCGTGGTCGAGATGGGCGCGGGCACCACCACGATCGCGGTCTATTCCGGCGGCCGCTTCGTGCACGCGGCGGGCTTCGCCGTCGGCGGCCAGCACATCACCATGGACCTTGCGCGCGGCCTGTCGGCGACCATTGCGGACGCCGAGCGAATCAAGACGTTATACGGCACGGTTCTCACCGGCGGTTCCGACTCGCGTGAGTTGATGTCCGTGCCGACGGCCGGTGACGAGCAGGACTTGCCGCAGATCGTCTCCCGCGCCACCATCGCCAACATCGTCAAGCACCGTGCCGAGGAAATCTTCGAAATGGTCCGGGACCGCCTGAAGGATTCGCCCTTTGCGGCGGAACCGAAGGGACGCGTCGTCCTGAGCGGCGGCGCCGCGCAGCTCACCGGCCTCGTCGAACTCGGCAGCCAGATCCTCGGACGGCCGGTGCGGATCGGACGTCCGCTCGGCTTCGCCCGCCTGCCCAACGAGGCGAAGAACGCCGCCTTCGCGGTGCCCGCCGGGCTCCTGGTCTACCCGCAATATGTTCACCTTGAACACGTCGAACCGCGGCATACGCGGCAGGCCAGGACAGGGACTGGCGGCTATTTCGGAAAGGTCGGACGATGGCTTCGCGAGGGCTTCTGATGAATCATTTCCGCCACCCCCGACTTTCTCCAACTCCCGCGGCCGCCGGCCGGGGCGAAACCACGCGCGCGTGATCGAGAGGCAAACATGACCATCAATATCAATGTTCCCGATATTCACGAGTTGAAGCCGCGGATCACCGTGTTCGGCGTCGGCGGAGCCGGCGGCAACGCCGTCAACAACATGATCACGGCAGGCCTGCAGGGCGTCGATTTCGTGGTCGCCAACACCGACGCGCAGGCGCTGACGATGTCGAAGGCGCAGCGCATCATCCAGATGGGCACGCAGGTCACGCAAGGCCTCGGCGCAGGCTCGCAGCCGAACGTCGGCGCGGCCGCTGCCGAAGAGGTGATCGACGAGATCCGCGACCACTTCTCCGGCGCCAACATGGTGTTCGTCACCGCCGGCATGGGCGGCGGCACCGGCACCGGTGCAGCCCCGGTGATCGCCAAGACCGCGCGCGAGATGGGCATCCTCACCGTCGGCGTGGTGACCAAGCCGTTCCACTTCGAAGGTGCGCGCCGCATGCGCACCGCGGAAGCCGGCATCGCCGAACTGCACAAGGTCGTGGACACGCTCCTGATCATTCCCAACCAGAACCTGTTCCGCGTCGCCAACGAGAAGACCACCTTCGCCGACGCCTTCGCGATGGCCGACCAGGTGCTCTATTCGGGCGTCGCCTGCATCACCGACTTGATGGTCAAGGAAGGCCTGATCAACCTCGACTTCGCCGACGTCCGCGCCGTGATGCGCGAGATGGGCAAGGCGATGATGGGCACCGGCGAGGCCTCCGGCGACAAGCGCGCGCTGACCGCCGCCGAAGCCGCAATCGCCAACCCACTGATCGACGATTCATCGATGAAGGGCGCCAAGGGTCTCCTGATCTCCATCACCGGCGGCAGGGACCTTACCCTGTTCGAGGTCGACGAGGCCGCGACCCGCATCCGCGAGGAAGTCGACCAGGACGCCAACATCATCGTCGGCGCGACCTTCGACGAGGCGCTCGACGGCCTGATCCGCGTCTCGGTGGTTGCGACCGGCATCGAGCAGGCGCAGATCGCCCGCAACAGCCAAGCGGTCGCGACGCCGACGGTCGCCGCCGCCGCGCCTGCGGCGACGCCGGCCGCCGTTGCCGAGAGCCGTCTCGCCGATCTCACCGCGCGCCTGCGCGCCGACAATCAGCGGCTCGCCGAGCGCGCCCAGAAGCTGGAAGCGCAGGCCCCGGTGGGAGCTTCGGCGCCCATCGCTGCGGCTCCGGCACAGCGTCAAAACGTCGAGCGCGCCGCGCTGGCCGCGATTGCCGCGGCGGTTGCCCCCGACGTGCCGCAGGCTCCGGCGCCGGCCCCGGTGCAGGCGGCGTCCTACGGCGACGTCACCGTGCGTCCGATCGCGCAAAAGCCCTCGCTGTTCCCGGAGCCCGAGGCGGCGCCGGTTGCGACCAACGAGCCGATGACGCCCGAGACCTTCATTCCGCCGCAGGCCGAGCGGCCGCCGGTACGCACGCCGCGGATGCCGAAGTTCGAGGACCTGCCGATGCCGGCCCAGGCCGAGATTCGCCAGGCCCGTGGCGAGGTCGAGGAGGAACCGACGCACAAGACCCGCCTGTCGCTGCTGCAGCGGCTCGCCAATGTCGGTCTCGGCCGGCGCGACGAGGAGAGCGAGCCGCCGATCGCCGCCCGCGCGGCCGGTCCCGCGATGCCGCCGCTGCCCGAACGCAAGCCGCAACGATCCGTGGCGCAGCAGGTGGCGGCCAAGGAGCCGGTGTCCGAGTACGCCCGGCGACCGGCACCGCAGGGATTGGACACTCATGGCCGCCCGGCGCCTGTGGCGCCGGCGCCACAGGGTGATGATCATCTTGATATCCCGGCCTTCCTGCGGCGGCAGGCGACCTGACGATTGTTACAATCGGATCTGGGGATAAGGTCCCGGCGAGACGATCGCCGGGACCTTTGCTTTGTCACCATGCGATTTCGGGTTTGCGCTACAACCGGCTGATTTTAAATGCTTAATTATGCATTTCGTGCTGGAATAAAGTTGTCGGAAGCCCGCTCGATCGCGGCACAATTTGGTTAAGCCCTGGCGCGAATACGGCAGAGTTGGGGTAACAATTGGTAAAAAAGCGTGAATTGGCGCTCTTTCGGGCAGCACTTATGGTCTGCCGTGACTTGGGGATACAGAGATTCGCGTAACGATCTCGGTCGGTAAGTTGAGTCCTGTATAAGTCGTAGTGGGGCGGGTTCCTGATGAAATTTAGCCGGCAAACAACGCTTGGTGCGCAGGCCACGGTGGCTGGCGTCGGCGTCCATTCCGGTCTTCCCGTCACTCTGACCCTCGGACCTGCACCCGTCGATGCAGGTCTTATTTTTGTCCGCACCGGCCTCGAGGGCTGCGACCGGGAAGTGCAGGCGACCGCCGAGCAGGTGGTCGCAACCGAGTTCGCGACCGTCCTCGGCGACCGCGACGGTCCGCTGGTCTCCACCGCCGAGCACGTGCTCGCCGCGTTGCGCGGCATGGGCGTCGACAACGCCACCATCGAGATCGACGGTCCGGAAGTGCCGATCATGGACGGCAGCGCCGCGGCCTTCGTTGCGGCGATCGACCAGGCCGGTGTCGTCACCCAGCCGGCGCAGCGCCGCTACATCCAGATCCTGAAGCCGGTGTCGGCATCGATCGGCGATTCCTTCGGCGAACTGCGGCCCTATGCCGGCGGCTTCCGCGCCGAGGTCGAGATCGACTTCGCCAATCCCGTCATCGGCAAGCAGAGCTACACGATCGATCTCAGCCCGGAACGGTTCCGCCGCGAGATCGCGCGCGCCCGCACCTTCGGGCAGATGTGCGACGTGGCGCGGTTGTGGAGCGCGGGCTATGCGCTCGGCGCCTCCTTCGAGAATACCGCGGTGTTCGACGACGAGCGGCTGCTCAACGTCGAGGGCCTGCGCTACGCCGACGAATGCGTGCGCCACAAGGTGCTGGACGTGGTGGGCGATCTGGCGCTCGCCGGCCTGCCGCTGCTCGGCGCCTATCGCTCGGTTCGCGGCGGCCACAAGCTCAATCATGCCGTGCTCTCGGCGCTGCTCGCCGACCGCACCGCCTGGCGGGTGGTGGAAGGCGAGGCGGCGCGGCGCACCGCGCGCGGGGTCGTCGAGGTCGGCAGCGGCATCGTCGGCGGCCGGGTTGCTGCCGCCTACGGACCGGACGTGTCCTAGGAACCCGCGGACGTAGCCCCGTTTCGGCCGCCCATTGTCGCGAATCTCCTGGTAACCAAGATCGGCTAGCGTGGCCTTCCGGCCGCCTTAATCCGGGCGAAATGCCTGCCTATCCGGTTGGTTAAAGATCGTTTTTCGGTTACACCGGCGCAGTCGCATGGCGAGGCGCAGGGCCACCGCAGCATTGCACGGCAATTCTCGCGACCAGGACGGGGGTCATGGGGTGGCGGGCACCGCATCACAGGGCGTCAGGTCTCCATTCATGTCGGCACAGCGTATGACGCGCGAAACAGTCACGGTCTCGCCCGAGGTCTCGTCTCGGGCTCGCCGCCTGCTGCAGGCGGCGGCGTTCCTCGTGCTCGTGCTGCCGCTTGGCGGTTGCGGTGCCGGCGAGTTGTGGGACAAGTTCACCGCCAAGGACGATACCTTCGTCGAGGAGCCGGCCGACAAGCTCTACAATGAGGGCCTGTACCTCATGAACGAGCGCAAGGACATGAAGGCGGCCAACAAGAAGTTCGAGGAGGTCGACCGCCAGCATCCCTATTCGGACTGGGCGCGCAAATCGCTTCTGATGTCGGCCTACGCCTCCTATCAGGCCGCCGACTATGACGGCTGCATCGGGGCGGCGACGCGCTACGTCACGCTGCATCCCGGCAGCCCTGACGCGGCCTATGCGCAGTACCTGATCGCGGCCTCGCACTACGACCAGATCCCGGACATCAGCCGCGACCAGGGCCGTACCGAGAAGGCGATCGCCTCGCTCGAGGAGGTAGTGCGCAAATATCCGAACTCGGAATACGCCACCAGCGCCAAGGCCAAGATCGAGGGCGCCCGCGACCAGCTCGCCGGTCGCGAGATGAACATCGGCCGCTATTACATGAAGAAGCGCGACTACACGGCCGCGATCAACCGCTACAAGACCGTGGTCACGCAGTACCAGACCACGCGCCATGTCGAGGAGGCGCTGTTCCGGCTCACCGAGGCCTATATGACGATCGGCATCGTCGGCGAGGCCCAGACCGCGGCCGCCGTGCTCGGGCACAATTTTCCCGACAGCCGCTGGTACAAGGACGCCTATAATCTTGTAAAATCCGGCGGTCTCGAGCCGAGCGAGAATCAGGGGTCCTGGATCAGCAAGACCTTCAAGAAAATGGGCCTCGGCTAGGAAATTTGGTTCCATGCTGGCGCGTCTGTCGATCCGCGACATCGTCCTGATCGAACGGCTCGATATCGAATTCGCCCCCGGCCTTGCGGTCTTGACCGGCGAGACCGGCGCGGGCAAATCCATCCTGCTCGATGCCTTTGCGCTGGCGCTCGGCGGCCGGGGCGATGCCGGCCTCGTGCGCCACGGCGCGGAGCAGGGCCAGGTCACGGCCGTGTTCGACGTTCCCAAGGGCCATCCGGCGGCGAAAATCCTGGCCGAGAACGGCCTCGACGACCCCAGCCAGGACGATTCCGGCGAGATGATCCTGCGCCGGGTGCAGTTTTCCGACGGCCGCACCCGCGCCTTCATCAACGACCAGGCGATCAGCGTGCAGACGCTGAAAGCGGTCGGTTCGGCGCTGGTCGAAATCCACGGCCAGCACGACGAGCGCGCGCTAGTCGATGCCTCGACTCACCGCCGCCTGCTCGACGCCTTTGCCGGCCTCGAGAAGGACGTCACGGCGGTGGAAACGCTGTGGGAGGCCCGCCGCACGGCGAACACGGCGCTGGAGGAGCATCGCGCCGGCATGGAGCGCGCCGCGCGCGAGGCGGACTATCTGCGCCATGCCTCGGACGAGCTCAAGACTCTGGCGCCCAGGGACGGCGAGGAAACCGCGCTGGCCGCGCGCCGCACCACCATGATGCAGGGCGAGAAGATCGCCTCCGACCTGCGCGAGGCGCAGGAGGCGGTCTCCGGCGACCATTCGCCGATCGCGGCGCTGTCGGCGGCGGTGCGGCGGCTGGAGCGCCGCGGCGTCAATGCGCCGGCGCTGGTCGAGCCCGCCGTGAAGGCGATCGATGTCGCGATCAACGCGCTTGAGGAGGCCGACCAGCATCTCGCCGCCGCGCTCGCCGCGACCGATTTCGATCCTCTGGAGCTGGAGCGCATCGAGGAGCGGCTGTTCGCGCTGCGCGCCGCCTCGCGCAAATATTCGACGCCGGTCGACGCGCTTGCCGCGCTCGCCGCGAAATATGCCGCCGATGTCCGGCTGATCGATGCCGGTGCGGAAGCGCTGAAGAAGCTGGAACGCGCCGCAATCGAGGCCGACGCCCGCTATGCCGCTGCTGCGCAAAAGCTCTCGGCCGCGCGGCAGAAGTCGGCGGACAAGCTCAACAAGGCGGTCAATGCCGAGCTCGCCCCGCTCAAGCTCGAGCGCGCCAAGTTCACGACCCAGGTCGAGAGCGACCCGAACGCGCCGGGGCCGCAAGGTTTTGATCGCGTCGAATTCTGGGTGCAGACGAATCCGGGCACCAAGCCCGGGCCGCTGATGAAGGTCGCTTCCGGCGGCGAGCTGTCGCGTTTCCTGCT
The DNA here is from genome assembly GCF_028868675.1 of Bradyrhizobium sp. GTDB lineage: Bacteria > Pseudomonadota > Alphaproteobacteria > Rhizobiales > Xanthobacteraceae > Bradyrhizobium. The sequence continues at coordinate 1,794 of NZ_JAGWUA010000147.1, read as the reverse complement.
GGCGCTGAAGGTGGTGCTGTCCGACCGCGGCTCGGCGCCGACGCTGGTGTTCGACGAGATCGACACCGGGGTGGGCGGCGCGGTGGCGGACGCCATCGGTGCGCGCCTCGCCCGGCTCGCCGGCAAGGTGCAGGTGATGGCCGTGACGCATGCGCCGCAGGTCGCCGCCCGCGCCAACCAGCATCTCCTGATCTCCAAGGACGCGCTCGACAAGGGCAAGCGCGTCGCCACCCGCGTCAACGCACTCGCCGCCGATCACCGCCGCGAGGAGATCGCCCGCATGCTCGCCGGCGCCGAGATCACGGCGGAGGCGCGGGCTGCGGCGGAGCGGCTGCTCAAGGCGGCGATGGCTTGATGCCTCGCGTGCCGGACGCGGTGGGGCGTGCAACGCTGCGCCGCAGAGCCGGGATCTATTGCCCGCAGCCTCGTGGGCTCCGGATAAGCAGCGCACCACGCCGCTGCCGCGGCGCGCTGCGCCGCATCCGGGGCACGAGATTCAACACGCCTTTGCCCTCCCGCCGCGTCTGTCGTATTCAACGGCCATGGCCAGATCAGCAAAGCACGCAAAACCGCTTCCCGACGTCGCCGACCTCACCAAGGCGCAGGCCAAGGTCGAGTGGATGCGGCTGGCGCTCGAGATCGAGGGGCATGACCGGCGCTACTACCAGGAGGACGCGCCGACGATTTCCGACGCCGAATACGATGCGCTGCGCAAGCGCTTCAACGCGATCGAACGGCACTTTCCCGAGTTCGTCACCGCCGAATCGCCGTCGCAGAAGGTCGGCGTGGCGCCGTCGGGCCGCTTCAGGAAGGTCCGGCACGCCGTGCCCATGCTGTCGCTCGACAACGCCTTTGCCGAGGAGGACGTGCGCGACTTCGCCGGCCGCATCGAGCGCTTCCTGAAGCTCCCGGACAGCAAGATCGATTTCTCCGCCGAGCCCAAGATCGACGGCCTCTCGATGTCGCTGCGCTACGAAGGCGGCGAACTCGTCACGGCGGCGACCCGCGGCGACGGGGCCGAAGGCGAGGACGTCACCGCCAACATCCGTACCCTGCACGACGTTCCGCACAAGCTCAAAGGCCGCGACATCCCCGAGATCTGCGAGGTGCGCGGCGAGGTCTACATGACCAAGAAGGCGTTTCTCGCGCTCAACGAGCGGCAGAAGGCCGACGGCGGCACCATCTTCGCCAATCCGCGCAATTCTGCCGCAGGCTCGCTGCGGCAGAAGGACCCGGCCGTCACCGCCTCGCGTCCGCTCGGCTTCTTCGCCTACGCATGGGGCGAGATGAGCGAGATGCCGGAAGAGACCCAGAGCGGCATGATCGGTTGGTTCGAGCGCTGCGGCTTCAAGACCAATCCGCTGACCAGGCTATGCCACTCGGTCGAGCAGCTTCTCGCCTTCCACCGCAGAATCGAGGAGAGCCGCGCCGAGCTCGACTACGACATCGACGGCGTCGTCTACAAGGTCGACCGCATCGACTGGCAGGAGCGCCTCGGCTTCGTCTCGCGCACGCCGCGCTGGGCGATCGCGCACAAGTTCCCCGCCGAGCGCGCCACCACGGTGCTGCGCGACATCGAGATCCAGGTCGGACGCACCGGCTCGTTCACGCCGGTCGGCAAGCTCGAGCCGGTCGGCGTCGGCGGCGTGATCGTGCAGAACGTCACGCTGCACAACGAGGACTATATCCACGGCATCGGCAACAAGGGCGAGGTGCTGCGCGAGGGCCGCGACATCCGCATCGGCGACACCGTGGTGATCCAGCGCGCTGGCGACGTCATCCCGCAGGTGGTCG
>NZ_JAGWUA010000146.1 GCF_028868675.1 Bradyrhizobium sp. | reverse complement strand
CCAGGCCGTCCATGTCGGGCATGCGCACGTCCATCAGCACGATGTCGTAGTCGCCTTCCGCGGCGGCCTCCACGGCTGCGACGCCGTCGGTCACCACCTTGAGCTCGACGTCGAACCCGCCGAGCATCTTGCTCACGACCATGCGGTTCACCGCATCATCCTCGGCGACCAGAATCCTGAGCGGCCGGTCGAGGCCCGCGATCCGCTCCTTCAGCGCATCGGCGTCGTTGCGGTCGGCCTGGCTGTCGGCGACCGGCGCCTGGCTCCACGGCAACACCAGCGTGAAGCGGAAGGTCGAGCCCTCGCCCGCCATCGAGGTGACGCCGATGGTGCCGCCCATCTGCTCGATGATGCGCCGGGAGATCGCAAGCCCCAGCCCCGTGCCGCCGAAGCGGCGGCTGATCGAGGCGTCGGCCTGCGAGAAATCGGTGAACAGACGTTCGATCTTGTCGGCGGCGATGCCGATGCCGGTGTCGGCGACCGAAAACTCCACGGTGGCGAGCAGATCGCGACGCGACCGGCAAACGGCGGCGATGGTCACGCCGCCCTCGTCGGTGAACTTCACCGCGTTGGAGGCGAGGTTGAGCAGCACCTGCCTGATCCGCGCGACGTCGCCGCGCAAGGTCGGCGGCAGGTCGGGATCGAGATCGACCGTCACCGCCAGCCCCTTGTTCCTGGCGCCGGTCCGCACCATCGCGGCGGCCGCCTCGACCAGCGACTGCGGCGAAAAGTCGATGGCTTCGAACTCGAAGCGGCCGGCCTCGAGCTTGGAAAGGTCGAGAATGTCGTTGAGAATGCGCTGCAGGTTGTCGCCGGATGCCCAGATCGTGCTGACCGCCTCGCGCTGCTCCGCATCGAGCTTCGTCTCGAGCAGCATGCTGGCGAGCCCCAGAACGCCGTTCATGGGGGTGCGGATCTCGTGGCTCATGACCGCGAGGAAATCCGACTTGGCCCGGCTCTCCGCCTCGGCCTTCTCCGCGCGCCAGCGCTCGGTGACGTCGCGACCGAAGCCGCGATAGCCGAGGAACTGGCCGTCGCCGTCATGGGCGGGCTTTCCGGTGAGCGACCACAGCCGGTCCTCGCCGCCCGCCACGACCTCGATGCTCACCTCGTGCAAGGGCTCGCCGTGCTCCATCAGACCGATGATGTTGGAGGCCGTGGGCACGTCGTTCGGGCACAGCATCTCGAGCACGTCGGCGAAGCGCGCGCCGTTCAGGAGTGCCAACGGCAACTGCGCGACGGCGGCGAAGCGCTCGGGCACGTCAACGAGCCGGCCTGCCGCATCGGTCTGCCACAGCCAGTCGCTGGCGTTCTCCTGGAATTCCTTCAACAGCAGCGAGATGATCTCGGCCTTCCGCTCCAGCTCGATCTGCGCCTTGAGATTGCCGAGGAAGAGGTTGCCCTGCGAGACGATGTTGCGCGCCATGAAGAACGCGAACAACATCAGGAACACCGAGGTCACGAGATAGGCACCGGTGCCGCACAGCAGGAGCGCGCCGCCGCAGCCGAACGCCATGGTGGCGAGATAGGCGAGCCCTGCGCGCGGGAATGTCGACAGCGTGAAGGCGCCGCCGGACATCATCCCGACCATCAGGCAGGCCAGGATGAGCTGGCCGGTCGGCTCGGCCCGGCTGAACAGCGCGAGCGGCAGCGTCGCCCAGATCGCGGCGAGAAAAAATGCCTGCCGCATCATGTGCCGGGTCGCGCGCGGCGAGGCCTGCTGCGGAGGATTCTGATGCGAGTGCAGCCAGGATCGCACGGCGAACGAGGCCGCGACGCCGAGCGTCAGCGCCCAGATCGTCAGGAACACGTTCCAGCCGATCCCCCAGAACACGACCAGCACGATGCCGACATTGAGCATGTTGACGGCCATGGTCACCGGGATCAGGCGCGTGACGGCCTCGATCTGCTTTGCGCGGATGCGGCCCATCTCGCGCATGCTGAGACCGGCAGTCATGCCGTCCTCGATCTCGAAGCCGGCAAGCCAATGGAGGAGCGCGCCGAGCAGGCCGTCGCGCGGTTCAACTGGTCGCCGAGATTTGCCGGGCCATCCCATGCCGCATCCATGGCCCATCCGGCGCTTAAACCGGGTTAATTTCCCTGGGGATTTTGCGCAGACGCCGACGCTTTTCTTGACGGTCGCGTTTGCAGTTTGTTCTAACGGAGGCCCCGCTGGAGTATCAGGATATGCCGATCCGCGTCGCCACCTGGAACGTCAACTCAGTCCGGCAACGGATCGAGCACCTCATGACCTGGCTGAAGGAGTGCTCGCCCGACATCGTCTGCCTGCAGGAGATCAAGTGCGTCGACGAGGCGTTTCCACGGCTCGAGATCGAGGCGCTCGGCTACAACGTCGTCACCCACGGGCAGAAGACCTTCAACGGCGTGGCGCTATTGTCGAAGTACCGCTTCGACGAGACGAAATCGGGACTGGCCGGCGACGTTGAGGACGCCCATGCCCGCTTCCTCGAAGGCGTGGTGACCTTGAAGCGCGGCGTGCTGCGGGTCGCCTGCCTCTACCTGCCCAACGGCAACCCGGTCGGTACCGAGAAATATCCCTACAAGCTCAAATGGATGTCGCGGCTTCTCGAGTACGCGAAGGAGCGGCTCAAGGAGGAGATCCCCCTGATCCTCGCCGGCGATTTCAACGTCATTCCGGCCGCCCGCGACGTGCACAATCCCGCGGCCTGGACCGAGGACGCGCTGTTCAAGGCCGAGACGCGCGAGAGCTTCCAGTCCCTGCTCGGCCTGGGCCTCACGGACGCGCTGCGCGCCGTCACCGACGAGTCAGGGCTCTACACCTTCTGGGACTACCAGGCCGGCGCCTGGCAGAAGAACCAGGGCCTGCGCATCGACCACCTGCTGCTCTCGCCGCAGGCCAGCGACAAGCTCGCCGACGTCGGCATCGACAGCTATGTGCGCGGCTGGGAGAAGCCGTCTGACCACGTGCCGGTGTGGGCGGACCTGGATGTGGAGGCGGCGTAGCCTGCCCAACCTCATCCTGAACTCGCGGAGACTCCCCCTCACCCGGAATTCAAGCTGCGCTTGACTTCCCCGCAAGCGGCCGCAAGCGGGGCGAGGTTAAGGTGAGCCGGTCTTTCGATTCAGGCCAATGCCTCAGTCCCGCCGACCCTGCACCCAGTGCTCGAGCATCTGCAGCGCCATGGCGCGATCGTCGTCGGAGGCTTTTGCCACCGCGCGGTTGTAGCTTTCCTTGATCCAGGTCTCGTCGGGCCCGGCGCTGTCACGCGCCAGCGTCAGCCACATCAGGCCGCGCGCGGCCTGCTTCGGCAGGCGATCGCCGTTGAACAGCATCTGGCCGAGCAAAGCCTGGGCCTGGTGCTGGCCCTTCTGCGCGGCAAGCCCGAGCCAGCGCGCGCCGTAGCGGAAGTCCTCGCGCGAGGCGTCCGGCGTCTTCAGGTACAGCCGGGCGAGGTCGTACTGCGCGTCCGCATTGCCGAAGTAGGACGCGGCATAGGAGAACATCTCGCGCGCCCGGTCCGGATCCGGCTTGATCTTCGAGTTCGGGATGCCGTTGAGGTAGTAGCGGCCGAGCGCGACGAAGGCGTTGGCCACGATCTGCGCCTGCGGCGCCGACGGGCTGTCCTCGGCATGCGCGTTGGCGATCCGGCTGAAATACTCGAAGGCCCGCACGTCGTCCTGGGCGACGCCGTCGCCATTGGCGTACATGCGCCCGAGCTTCCACTGCGCGATGGGGTGGCCGCCCTCTGCGGCATATTGCAGCGCGCTGAGCGAGGCCTCCCGGGTGACGGCGGCGGGCGGAACGGCCTTGCGCAAGGCGCCAGCCGCGCTCGGCGCGGGCGACACCACGGGGATCGCCGTGTCCTTCTGGTTGACCGGCGCACCGTCGAAGGCCAACGCCGGCACGGCCAGCGCCGAGGCCCCCAACACCAACGCGACTATGGTACGCCTAGATGTCCGCATAACACTGACTCTCGTGCGCGCCGCCCGGATGGGTCACGGCCCCACCGACCGCTGGCCCGACCTGCTGGGCATATTTCCAGAGCGCACCCGAATTGTGATTAGTCGCGCGGGGGCGCCATTTGGTCTTGCGTTGGGCGAGTTCCTGGTCGCTCAATTTTACGTTAAGGGTACCGGCGACCGCGTCGATCTCGATGATGTCGCCGTCCTCGAGCAGCCCGATCGGGCCGCCGACCGCCGCCTCCGGCCCGACATGGCCGATGCAGAAGCCGCGGGTTGCGCCGGAGAACCGGCCGTCGGTGATGAGCGCGATCTTGCCGCCCATGCCCTGCCCGGTCAGCGCCGCCGTAGTCTGGAGCATTTCCCGCATGCCGGGACCGCCCCTCGGCCCCTCGTAGCGAATCACGATGACTTCGCCCTCGCGATAGGTGCGGTTCTGGACCGCCTCGAAGGCATCCTCCTCGCGGTCGAAGCAGCGGGCCGGGCCGGTGAACCTCAGGGTGGACATGCCCGCGACTTTCACGATTGCACCTTCTGGCGCCAGATTGCCCTTCAGACCCACCACACCGCCGGTAACGGTGATCGGCTTGTCCGCCGGGTGCACCACGTCCTGGTGCGGATTCCATTTCACGCTCTTGAGGTTTTCGGCGATCGTCCGGCCGGTGACGGTGAGACAGTCACCATGCAAATGGCCATTGTCGAGCAGCGTCTTCATCAGAAGCGGGATGCCGCCAACTTCAAACATGTCTTTGGCGACATAACGGCCGCCGGGCTTCAAATCGGCGACATATGGAGTCTTTTTGAAGATTTCCGCCACGTCGAACAGGTCGAACTTGATGCCGGCCTCGTGCGCGATCGCCGGCAGATGCAGCGCGGCATTGGTCGAGCCCCCGGACGCGGCGACCACGGCGGCCGCATTCTCCAGGGATTTGAGGGTCACGATGTCGCGCGGGCGGATGTTGGAGGTAATCAGCTCCATCACCTTCTCGCCCGCGGTCATGCAGAAGGCGTCGCGGATTTCATACGGCGCCGGGGCACCGGCCGAGTACGGCAGCGCAAGCCCGATGGCTTCGGAGACGGTCGCCATGGTGTTGGCGGTGAACTGCGCCCCGCAGGCCCCGGCCGAGGGGCAGGCCACGCGCTCGATCTCGTCGAGGTCCTCGTCCGACATGGCGCCGACGGAGTGCTTGCCGACCGCCTCGAACATGTCCTGCACCGTGACCGGCTGTCCGCGGAAATTGCCGGGCAGGATCGAGCCGCCATAGATGAAGATCGAGGGCACGTTGAGCCGCACCATCGCCATCATCATGCCCGGCAGGGACTTGTCGCAGCCGGCGAGCCCGACGAGCGCGTCATAGGCATGGCCGCGCATGGTCAGTTCGACGGAATCGGCGATGCATTCGCGCGACGGCAGCGAGGAGCGCATACCGTCATGGCCCATGGCGATGCCGTCGGTCACGGTGATGGTGCAGAATTCGCGCGGCGTGCCGCCGGCATGCGCAACGCCCTTCTTGACCGCCTGCGCCTGGCGCATCAGCGCGATGTTGCAGGGCGCGGCCTCGTTCCAGCAGGAGGCGACGCCGACGAAGGGCTGGTGGATCTGCGCGGTGGTCAGACCCATGGCATAGAGATACGAGCGATGGGGTGCGCGCGACGGCCCCTCCGTCACGTGACGGCTCGGCAGTTTGGCCTTGAGATTGACCTTGGCGTCCATCGCGAACCAGTTTCCTCCGCGAACTCTTGTCAGGCCCGAAAAATCAGCCCCAGGATTTGAATAGACCTTGGGGTTTCCGGTTGCCGTTCGCGAGCGTCGCAGTCCTAAAATTTCATTTAGATTTTATTCATGGAGGGGTGTGGCCAAAAAGCGGCGCAGACGTGGACGGGCGGGAACAACGGTCAAATCTCCACCGATTGTTGCGGAGAAGTCACAATCGTTGCCTTGAGGTCACGCCAACGGCACCAAGCCACCCGAGCTTCGTAACCGTTGCACAACCTGAGATTTTGATGGAACGACGATGCGCAGCGAGGAGACTCAAGGCTCGGTCGAGCGCTGCCCAAGCAAGCCTGGACGCCTCAGTGCGCGCCCTTCAGGGTGCAGGACGTCGTGCAGGTGACGGTATTGCCGTGGTCGCAGGACTTGCAGGCATTGACGCACTGCGCCATGTCCTTGGGATTGTAGGAGCTGTAGTTGCGGACCGGGCACGACGCCGTCGAGCCGGTGATGTCGCGATCCGGCTCGCAGCCCGCCAGGGCAAATCCGACGACGATGACGACCGCGAGAGCCCGCATGGGATCGCCCTGGTGAGCAATGGCAAAGCGATGTGTTTGTGGGGTTTTGCATGGCAACAGGCCCCACCATTCCCCTCGTGGCGAATCACGGCATGCGGGATTCGTCACGCGCGATCAGGATGCGCGCCAAGCGTTAAGAACGGCTTTCGACCGCGCGGACGCACGCGCCCAAAACCGCGATCGCGGCCCATCTTACGCTGCATCGCGACTGGCCAGCGACCTCCGCGTGTCGGCGGCGAGTTCGCCGTAATGCACCGCGAGCCGCAGATAGAACTCCCGCTTGGTCGAGTCGGTCGCCAGCTTGGCAATCAACTCGCATTCGGCGGCGAGCCTCTCCAGCCGCTCCTGTCTGTCCTGAAGGTCCGTCATCGGCGTGTCCCCATTCCGACGCCTCGAACGCCATCAGGCTACGCCCGGGAATAGGTCACCGCGAACATCGTTATTCGGCAGAAGCAATTTTCGAGTTGTCGATGGGGCTGCCTGCCATCACCCCCTCCCTCAATTGCAGCAACCGGGTGCGCAGCGGGAAACTACGGCCGGCTTCGTCGCGCGGATGAAGGCGCCCATGAACTTGCCGTCGACCTCCTTGGCCATGGCGTCGACGTCGATGCCCTTGCCGGCCAGGAACTCGCGCGCGTCCGCCACCTCGTAGATGCGCGTGGGCTCGATGCTCGCGGCTTCGAAGCCGGCGGCCTTGAGCCTGGAGGTATACTCGCCCTCCTCCAGCGCGCCGGCGATGCAGCCGACCCAGAGCAGCATGTCCCGCCGCAGCGCGTCCGGCACCTCGCCCCTTACCACGACGTCGGAGACCGCGAACCGTCCGCCGGGCTTCAGCACCCGGAACGCCTCGCGCAGCACCTGATCCTTGTCGGCCGACAGGTTGATCACGCAGTTCGAGATGATGACGTCCACCGAATTGTCCGGCAGCGGGATGTGCTCGATCTCTCCCTTGAGAAACTCGACGTTCGTCGCGCCCGCCCTGGCCTGGTTCTCGCGGGCGAGCGCCAGCATCTCGTCGGTCATGTCGAGCCCGTAGGCCTTGCCGGACGGCCCGACGCGGCGGGCGGAGAGCAGCACGTCGATGCCGCCGCCGGATCCGAGGTCGAGCACCGTTTCACCCTCCCGCAATTCAGCGAGCGCGGTCGGATTGCCGCAGCCGAGCGACGCCAGCACGGCCGCCTCGGGCAACTGCCCGGTCTCCTGATCCGAATAGAGATTGGAGGTGATCGGATCGGCGCATTTGGCCGGGCCGCAGCAGGAGGAGCCGGCCCGCAGCGCGGCTTCGCTGTACTTCTGGCGGACGGCTTCCTTGATCTCTGTCATCGCGACCTCCTCGGTTTCGTTGGCTTTGATGTTGTTCAGGCCGGCACCCCGGTTCGCTTGCGCGCGGGCGTGCAGGACAACCCTTCGCAACAGTTCTCGGTCAGGAAGCCGAGCAGCGCATTCATGCGCTCATACCGGGCCGCATAGATGATGGAGCGGCCGTCGCGCCGCGCGCTGACGAGGCCCGCCGAGCGCAGCCGGTCGAAATGAAAGGTCAGGGTGTTGGGCGCAAGACCCAGGGTCTCCGCGATCGCTCCCGCAGGCATACCGGTGGGCCCGGCCCGAACCAGCAGGCGGAAGACATCGAGCCGGTTGTCCTGGGCAAGCGCGGCCAGCGCCGCAACGGCATCCGTCTTTTCCATATTTCAACGAGTATCGAAATAATTACCGCTGGTCAAGCGAGCGGTGGAGAGAACATCGCGACGGCTATTTCTGCTCGAAGCGCCAAGCGCCGTCCCAATCGGAGGCCGGCGGATCGGCCTGCAACTGGTCGACGCGGGCGAGCATGGTCCGCGACGGGCCGTCGCCGGGGACGCTCTCCAGCGCCGCGGCAAACGCCGTGCGTGCTTCGTCCCAGCGGCAGGCGCGATAGGCGGCAAGCCCCTCGGCGTACCGCGCGCGCAAGGCCTCCTGCGCGGCGGAGAGTACCCCGCCCTTGCCCATCACCTCGAACACCGCCTGCGCCGTGCTCTGGCCGGCGACCGTCAGGCGATCGATCTCGCGCAGCTCGACGCGCGCCCCGAGCGATGCCGCGGTCGTCTGCGAAATCAGCACGCGGCTGCCGTAGAACTTGTTCGCCGCCTCCAGGCGCGAGGCGAGGTTCACCGCGTCGCCCATCACCGTGAAACTCATCATCAGTTCGGAGCCGATGCTGCCGGTCAAGACCTCGCCGGTCGCAATGCCGATCCGCAGGTCGCACTGCGCCGGCATGGCGCGGATGCCGAGGAGATCGGGCAGCTGCTCCTGCAGGCTTGGGACCTGCGCGACCATGTCGAGCGCGGCAAGGCAGGCGAGCCGCGCCTGCTCGGCGTCCTCGACGAAGGGCGGGCCCCAATAGGCCATGATGGCGTCGCCGATATATTTGTCGATGATGCCGCGGTTGGTCCTGATCGGCGCCGACATCACCGTGAAATAGTGATTCATGACCTTGACGAGGCCGCGCGGCGTCATGCCCTCGCTCATCGCGGTGAAGCCGCTCATGTCGCAGAACAGGATGGTCATCACCCGCCGCTCGCCTTCGACCGCGACCTCCGGCCGGTCGATCAGCCCCTGCACGATCTTCGGGTCGATGTAGCGGCCAAACGTCTCGCGGATGCGCTCGTTGTGGCGCAACTGCTCGACCATGCGGTTGAAGGCGGCCGCGAGCTGGCCGATCTCGTCCCGGGTCGAGACGGTGATGGGCTGGTCGAAGCGGCCGGCCTCGACCTCGCGCGTGCCTTCCAGGAGCCGCCGCACCGGCCCGGTGATGCCGCTACTCACCATCCATGCGAAGCCGAGGCCGATGATCGCGGCGAGCAGCGTGACGACGCCGGAAATGAGGATCGCCTGCTTCTGCTGGCGGACCACGGTCGCGGTGCTGGCAAATACCTGGGCCAGCATGTCGGCGCGTATCGCATCGGTCTTCTGGATGAAGATATCGCGCAGCGCATCGACGCGCCTCAGCGTCTCGCGCGCGCCGGCGAAGTCCCTCGCCTCGAGCTGCGCGAGCAGCCTCGTGTCCTCCTCCCCGATCTCGCGCCGAAGCTCCGAGACGGCGTTCTCGATCCGGTTCTCGATGCGGGCGAGCGCCGCGTTGTCCGACGGCGTAGCATCATCGGCGATGATCGCGTTGATGAGCTTCCGTGCGGCGTCGGCCTCCTGCTCGACCAGGGGATCGGACTCGCGAAAGGTCTTCAGCCGCGCCGCATAGGCCTCCTCGTCGGGCGGCGTCTGCATCTTGGCGATGACCATGCGCCGCAGCGCCAACGCGCGCTCCAGCGAGCGGACGTTGGCGCGCGCGAGGTGGCTGTAGGCCGGAATGTAGCGATTGGTCAGCTCGTCGAGCAGGACCCCGACCCGGCTCGACATCACCATGGACAGCGCCGAGCTGATCACCATCAGGATGATCAGTCCGAGGGCGATACCGACGATCTTGCGCCTGATCGACTGGTTGAATATCGGCATGGGACGGCAAACGAAGGGCTGGGAAACGGCTTTGGAACTCCATACACCGGATTTGCCGCCGGGAACACACGCACTGCCAGCCGTTAACGCGGGTTAACGATCGGCTGCCGAGCGGTTCCGCGAGCAGGTATTTTCGCCGCATTGTTGCACGAGCGTGACGGACACGACTCGATGCCGTGGTATCGTTCGCCGTTCGGTCCGCGCTGAATCGCGGATCGTGGTTTGTGCTGATGGTTTCGCAGGGGGACCATGGAATGAACCAGTGCCTACGCTCGCTGGCGTGTCTGCTCGCCTCGGTCTTGCTCGCGCTGCTCGCGACGGAGGCGACAGCGAAAACCACCCACAAATCGTCCACGCCGAAGAAGACCGAGGCCAAAAAGACGCCCGAGGCCAGGAAGGCCAAAGAGGCCGGCGGGCGTCATCATCGCACCGCCTCGGCCGGCAAGCACAGGCACGGCCGGCATGCCGAGGCAAAGCGCAAGTCGAAGAAGTCGGTCGAGCCGACCGAGGCGCGCGCCGCGCCGCCTTTGACCGGAGACCTCGCGGCGGTGAAGGACGCCATCGATCTCGCGCGCAAGGGCAAGACGGAGGATGCGACCGCGGCGCGCAACCGGATCGCCGATCCCGCAGGCCAGAAGCTCGCCGAATGGTTCATCCTGCGCAACGCCGAGACCACGGCGAATTTCAACCGCTATGCCGCCTTCATCGCCGCCAATCCGGACTGGCCCAGCGTGACCCTGCTGCGCAAGCGGGCGGAGGTGCGGCTGTGGCAGGAGAAGAGCGACGCCGCGACCGTCCACGGCTTCACCTTCGACCGGCCGCTGAGCGCCAAGGGCAAGTTCGCGCTGGCCCGCGTACTGCTCGCCGAGGGCGAGCGCTACCGCGCTGCGCAGCTCGTTCGCGCGGCCTGGCGCTCGGAGGAATTGTCGGAGCGCGCCGAGGAGGAGGCCGACGAGGCGTTCGGCGATTTGCTCACGGCGGACGATCGTCGCGCGCGGATGGACAAGCGCATCGGCGCCAAGGATTTCGCCGGCGCCCGGCGCGCGGCAAAACGGCTCGGCGAGGACGCGGTCGCGATCGTGAAGGCCTGCGCCGCGGTGCGCGGCAAGGCCGACAAGGCGAAGGACCTCCTGGGCGACGTGCCTACCGAGGCGCGGGGCGACCTCGGCTACACGCTCTGCCGCGTGCAGTGGCTGGTGCAGAAGGACCGCATCGACGATGCCGCCGAGGCGATGCTGGCCGCCGCACCGGGCACGATGGCGCTGCAGGACACCGACGAATGGTGGCGCGAGCGCCGCTTGCTCGCCCGCAAGCTGCTCGACCAGCACAAATACAGGACCGCCTACGACGTCGTCCGCGCGGCGGCGGTGCCGGCGATGGACGTCTACCGGGCCGACTTCCACTTCATGTGCGGCTGGATCGCACTGCGCTATCTCGACGATCCCAGGACGGCGCTGACCCATTTCGCCTCCATCGACGAGGGCTCGGCCAACCCCATCGTGCTGGCGCGGGCGAATTACTGGCGCGGCCGCGCGGCGGAAGCGCTCGGGGCGACGAACGACGCACTCGCGAGCTATGAGGCCGCCGCGCGCTACCCGACCGCCTATTACGGCCAGCTCGCGCGCGCCAAGCTCGGGTTCGAGCGGCTGGCGCTGCGGCCGCCCTCGCCGCTCGTCGCCGCCGCAGGGACCGAACCGGCCGACGCGCGGGTGCGCGCCGCCGAGATGCTCTACGCGATCGGCGAGCGCGACGTCGTCCTGTCGTTCGTCGACGATCTCGCCGAAGAGAGCACCGACGCCGCCGTGCTCGAAGCGCTCGGCGAACTCGCGGGCCGCCGCAACGACGCGCGCGCGATGCTGGAGATCGGCAAGTCGGCGCTCGCCCGCGGCCTCGCGCTCGATCACTACGCCTTCCCGACCATTGGCATTCCCCCGCACAAGCAGGTTGCGCCCGAGATCGAGCCCAGCATCATCTATTCGGTGGCGCGGACCGAAAGCGCATTCGACCAGCGCGACAGGTCGCCGGCCAACGCGGTCGGTCTGATGCAGGTCACGCCGGAGGCGGGCCGCGACACCGCGAAGCGGTTCGGCGTCCCCTACGACTGGGACCGCATGGTGTCAGATCCCGTCTACAACACGCAGATGGGCGCGGCCGAGCTCAGCGCGCTGCTGAAGGAATATTCGGGCTCCCAGATCATGACGTTCGCCGGCTACAATGCCGGCCGCGGCCGCGTGCGCGAATGGGTGCAGGCGCATGGCGATCCCAGGGATCCCAAGATCGATCCGGTCGACTGGGTCGAGCGCATCCCGCTGTCGGAGACGCGCAACTACGTGCAGCGGGTGATGGAGAACGTGCGGGTCTACCGCGTGCGCTTCGAAGCCGAAGGCGCGGTGTCGGCCAGGTCCAGGCCGCGCATGGTGACGCAGGAAGCCGGCGCGAGCCCAATGCCGGCGAGC
>NZ_JAGWUA010000145.1 GCF_028868675.1 Bradyrhizobium sp. | reverse complement strand
ATGACGAAGGCGCAATTCTCGGGCTTTTGCTGTTCTTGCGGATCTGCTGTCACGAGCCGCTCTCGCTCCTGTCTAGCCTTTCGGCCCGGACGCGCCCGGCTGTTTCGGCTCCTTGTGGCCGCCGAAGCCGGCGCGCATCGCAGAGAGAATTTTTTCGGCGAAGGTATGTTCCTTGCGCGAGCGGAAGCGGGCGAACAGCGCCGCGGTCAGAACTTCCGCCGGCACCGCCTCGTCGATCGCTGCGTTCACGGTCCAGCGACCCTCGCCGGAATCCTCGACGAAGCCGGAATATTCGGACAAGGCCGGGCTGTCGGCGAGCGCGGTCGCGGTGAGATCGAGCAGCCATGACGGGATCACGCTGCCGCGGCGCCAGACCTCGGCGATGTCGGCGATGTCGAGATCGTAGCGGTGATCGGGCGGCAGTGCTTCGAGATTGGCGTTCTTCAGGATGTCAAAACCCTCGGCATAGGCCTGCATCAGGCCGTACTCGATGCCGTTGTGGATCATTTTGACGAAGTGTCCAGCGCCCACCGGGCCGGCATGGATGTAGCCGCGCTCGATGCGGGGATCGCGGCCCTCGCGGCCGGGGGTGCGCGGGATGTCGCCGGCGCCGGGCGCCAGCGTCGCGAAGATCGGATCGAGCCGGTCGACCACCTGCTTGTCGCCGCCGATCATCATGCAGTAGCCGCGCTCGAGGCCCCAGACGCCGCCGGACGTGCCGACATCGACGTAGTGGAGGCCGCGCTCCCTGAGAGCCCTGCCGCGGCGGACGTCGTCCTGCCAGAAGCTGTTGCCGCCGTCGATGACGACGTCGCCCTCCTGCATCAGCTTCGCGAGCTGGCCGATGGTCGTCTCGGTGATGCGCCCCGCCGGCAGCATGACCCAGACGGTGCGCGGCTTTTCCAGTTTGGCGACGAATTCCTCCAGCGTATCTGCGCCTTGCGCGCCTTCGGCGGCAAGGCCGGCGACCGCCTTGGCATCCTTGTCGTAAACCACGGCGGAATGGCCGTTCTTCATCAGCCGGCGGACGATGTTGCCGCCCATCCGGCCGAGGCCGATCATGCCGAGCTGCATTCCGATTCCATCCTCTTCAGTTCAGCGCGTCCGTGATCGCCGCGTTCAGCGCCGCGAGGCCCTTCTTCAGCCCGCCCTTCAGGTGAACGCGCAACGCGCGTCGTCCGCGTTCGGTGAGCACGTCGAAATCGCCGCGCGCCTGCGCCGCCTTGATGACGCCGAAGCTCGCCTTCTGGCCGGGGACGGCCAGGTCCCTGGCGTCGTCGGCGGTGATCTGCAGGAACACGCCGCTGTCGGGACCGCCCTTGTAGGCCTGTCCGGTCGAATGCAGGAAGCGCGGGCCGAACTCGGCGCAGGTCGCAACGTGGCGTTTCTCGCGCACCGCGAGCCGCATCGCCTGCAAGGCGCCGATGGTCGCCTTGTCGCGCTCGATGTAGCCGAGCAGCGCGACGTAGTCGCCGCCGTTGGAGCGGCCGAAATGCGCCTTCAGCCACGAGGCGAGGTCGCCGTCGGCGCCCGCCGCGCGCAGTGCCGCGGCGTTGGCCTCGTCGGTGTAGAGATCGGCCTCCGCCGTGCTGACGACCGGCCGCTCTGCCGGCAACGCGCCGGTCTTCTCGAAGGCCGCCGTCAGCTCGCGGGTCTTGATCTTGGCCGATTCCACGTCCGGCTGATCGAACGGGTTGATGCCGAGGATGGCGCCTGCGACCGCGGTCGCCATCTCGAAGCGGAAGAACTCCTGGCCGAGATGCTCGATCGACTTCATCAGGATGCGCACCACGGGATGGCCCGCGCGCGCGAGCATGGCGAGCTTCTCGTCGTGGATGGCATCCGCTTCGCCCTCGGTGCGGATGTCGATGAAGAAGCGGTCGTTGCCGTAGACGGAGGGATCGTCGAGCGGCTCGCCCTCGATCGGGATCAGGCCCTTGCCTTCCTTGCCGGTCGATTCCGCGATGAGCTGCTCGGCCCAGGCGCCGAAATCCGCGACCTTTTTCGACGATGCGATCGTCACCTTGTCGCGGCCTTCGAGGCCTGCGAGCCCCATCGCGAGGCCGAGCTGGACGCCGGGATTTTCATGCGGCGGCACGTCCGGTCCGCAGGAGCGCGCCATCGCGAGCGCATGCGTGACGAAGCTCTCCACGTCGATGCCGGCGGTTGCAGCCGGTACGAGCCCGAAGGGCGAGAGCACCGAATAGCGCCCGCCGATCGAGGGTTCGCCGTGGAAGATGCGCGCGTAATGGAGTGTCCTGGCCGCCTTCTCCAGCGACGAGCCGGGATCGGTGACCGCGATGAAGCGGTGGCCGGTCTTGACCGACGGCCCGACCGCCTTGGCGACGCGATCGTAGAAATAGTCCTTCATCGCGTTCGGCTCGGTGGTGCCGCCGGATTTGCTGGAAACGATGAACACCGTGCTGGCGATGTCGATCTTTGCTTCCATGGCCCGCACCTGCGCCGGGTCGGTGGAATCCAGCACGTGCAGTTTGGGGAAGCCTGCCTTCCTCGGAAAGGTCTCGGCGAGCACCTCGGGACCGAGGCTCGATCCGCCCATGCCGAGCACCACCGCATCGGAGAAGTTCTGGGCCTTCACCCGGCCGGCATAGTCGGCATAGTCGGCGAGGTCGGCCTTGGCCGCGCTGTCGAGCCAGCCGAGCCACTCGTCCTCGTCGGCGCCGGTCCACACCGACCTGTCGCGCTGCCACAGCCTGCGGACCTTTGCGCCCGCGCGCCATTCCTCGGTGGTTTTCGCGAGCACCTTGCCGAGACCGTCCCCCAGCGCCAGTTGCTGGCGGTTGATCGCCGCTCCAAGCACGGTCGCGCGCTTGTGCGCGACCGCGCCGTAGAGCTTGTCGGCGGCGTCCGCAAACTGCCTGACGCCGTCGGTGACGAGCTCGGCGGTGATCGCCTCGAGCGAGATTCCGCTCCGCGCCAGCTCCTCCAGCACGCGCCGCGCGTCGTCGACGTCTTCCTCCAGACTGTTGCGGAGCTTGCCGTGGTCGCGGAATGCGTCCAGCGTCGCCGGCGGCACGGTGTTGATGGTGTTCGGTCCGATCAATCCCTCGACATAGAGGACGTCGCTGTAGGCCTTGTTCTTGGTGCCGATGGAGGCCCACAGCATGCGCTGCGGCCTGGCGCCCCTGGCGGCGAGCTTCTCCCAGCGGGGCCCTGCGAACAGGCGCTTGTATTCCTGGTAGGCCAATTTGGCGTTGGCGATCGCGACCTTGCCCTTCAGTGCGGCGAGCCGCTCCTTCTCGCCGGGGTCGTTGGCGCGCGCGATCTTGTCGTCGAGCTGCTTGTCCACCAGCGAGTCGATCCGACTGACGAAGAAGCTCGCAACGCTCGCGACATGCGACGGATCGCCGCCGCCGGCGACATATGTCTCCAGTCCGGAGAGGTAGGCCTCGGCGACCTCCAGATAAACCTCCCTGGAGAACAAAAGCGTGATGTTGACGCTGATACCCTCGCTGGTCAGCCGCTCGATCGCCGGCAGGCCTTCCGGCGTCGCCGGCACCTTGATCATCAAGTTCCTGCGATCGACGTCCTTCCAGAGGTGCCGCGCTTCCGCGATCGTACCCCTGGTATCGGTCGCCAGGTAGGGCGACACTTCGAGGCTGACGAAGCCGTCCTGGCCCCTGAGACGGTCATAGACGGGGCGCAGCACGTCGGCGGCGTTCCGGATGTCCTCGACCGCGAGCTTTTCGAACAGATCGGCCACCGAACGGTCGCCGCGCTTGAGCGCCTTGCCGACCGCGGCATCATATTCGTCGGAGCTGCCGATGGCCTTTTCGAAGATCGCGGGGTTGGAGGTGACCCCCTTGACGCCATCCGTGTCGATCAGCCGCTTCAGGTCGCCCCTGGCGATGAAGCCGCGGGCGAGAAAGTCTAGCCAGACCGCTTGTCCATGCTTTTCCAGTTCTTTGACGGGATTCATGATCTCTTTTCTCTCCAAGCCGGTGGCGGGCAAGGGGTTCCCGCGCGGGTCGTGACGGCCATGGTGTTAACATGACCCCGGGAGGGAACCAATGACGGGCGCAGGGGGCACGCTGCTAGGCTAACTCCGGCAGGATCATAACGATCCGGTCACCCCAGCATCGGACGGAGAACGGCGCGCCGCGCGCTTCGACGACCGATTGCCGACGCGCGTCTGGGCGGAGCGGCCGGCTTCCCCTCGTGCCGCACGCCGCGACACATCGCATCGCAACAGACACGCCTGTGTGACGCTCGGCCGCGCGCGCAGGGCGTCACAAGTTTGCCGTCAGCTCATCGCTATGTTGCAGTGCCGGAAGGAGATTTCTCCGGGATCGCCCGGATGTTGCGTTAAGGATACATTAACTAAAAACCAGCCACGCTGAAATCGGATTCGCTTAGAAAAAAGGCAGGTGCCTGTTTGTAATTCATCCGATGCCCGCGTTGTGCGTTGCGCAGCTTGGCCGGCCGGGTGTCCAATGACGCGTATGTGCTCACGCTGATTCGCGAAGCATCCAGGGAACTCTCCGATAACACGGATCGTTGCCCCGGTGCACACAAGTGGAGAAGGGGTCATGTACAACGATTCTTTGTTCAACGCTTTCGCTCGGTCGTTCGAGGCAAGAAGCCAGCACGACATATCGATGGCGGAATATCTGGAATCGTGTCGAAGCGATCCCATGCGATATGCGAATGCAGCCGAGCGACTACTAGCGGCGATCGGTGAGCCCCAGACGATTGACACGGCCAAGGACCCACGCCTTGGCCGTATCTTTTTGAACCGTACGATCCGCACCTATCCCGCCTTCGCGGGCTTCTACGGCATGGAGGAAACGATCGAGCGCATCGTTGGTTTCTTTCGCCACGCGGCGCAGGGCCTCGAAGAGCGCAAGCAGATCCTCTACCTGCTCGGCCCGGTCGGCGGCGGCAAGTCCTCACTCGCCGAGCGGCTGAAGTCGCTGATGGAGGTGCATCCGATCTACGTGCTCAAGGCCGGCGACGAACTCTCGCCCGTGTTCGAAAGCCCGCTCAGCCTGTTCGATCCGGACCAGCTCGGGCCGATGCTGGAGGAGAAATACGGCATTCCGCGCCGCCGGCTGACCGGCCTGATGAGCCCGTGGTGCTACAAGCGGCTGGAGGCCTTCGGCGGCGACATCTCGCAGTTCCGCGTCGCAAAGATCCAGCCGTCGCGGCTGCGCCAGATCGCGATCGCCAAGACGGAGCCCGGCGACGAGAACAACCAGGACATCTCCTCGCTGGTCGGCAAGGTCGACATCCGCAAGCTCGAGACCTACGCCCAGAACGATCCCGACGCCTACAGCTATTCGGGCGGACTGAACCGCGCCAACCAGGGCATCCTCGAATTCGTCGAGATGTTCAAGGCGCCGATCAAGATGCTGCACCCGCTGCTCACCGCGACGCAGGAAGGCAACTACATCGGCACCGAGAACATCGGCGCGATCCCCTATACCGGCATCATTCTCGCGCACTCCAACGAGGCGGAGTGGCAGAGCTTCAAGTCCAACAAGAACAACGAAGCCTTCATCGATCGCATCTGCGTCATCAAGGTGCCCTACTGCCTGCGGGTGACCGAGGAGCAGAAGATCTACGAGAAGCTGATCCAGGGTTCCGAACTCGCTGCCGCACCCTGTGCGCCGGCCACGCTGGAGACGCTGGCGCGGTTCTCGGTGATGTCGCGGCTGCGCAAGCACGAGAATTCCACGCTGTTCGGCAAGATGCGGGTCTATGACGGCGAAAGCCTCAAGGAATCCGATCCGAAGGCGCGCAGCGTCCAGGAATATCGCGATGCCGCCGGCGTCGACGAGGGCATGGACGGCGTCTCCACGCGCTTTGCCTTCAAGATCCTGGCTGCGACCTTCAACCACGATCCGCAGGAGGTCGCCGCCGACGCCGTGCACCTGATGTACGCGCTGGAGCAGGCGATCCGCCGCGAGCAGCTGCCCGAGGAGACCGAGAAGCGCTACCTCGAGTTCATCAAGGCGGAACTCGCGCCGCGCTATGCCGAGTTCATCGGCAACGAGATCCAGAAGGCCTATCTGGAATCCTACTCCGACTACGGCCAGAACCTGTTCGACCGTTACGTCGACTATGCCGATGCCTGGATCGAGGATCAGGACTTCAAGGATCCCGACACCGGACAGCTCCTGGATCGCGAGCTCCTCAACCAGGAACTCACCAAGATCGAGAAGCCGGCCGGCATCGCCAACCCGAAGGACTTCCGCAACGAGGTGGTCAAGTTTTCGCTGCGGTCGCGGGCACAGAATGGTGGCAAGAATCCGGCCTGGACCTCCTACGAGAAGATTCGCGACGTGATCGAAAAGCGGATATTCTCCCAGGTCGAGGACCTGCTTCCGGTAATCTCCTTCGGATCGAAGAAGGACGGCGAGACCGAGAAGAAGCACGGCGAGTTCGTCGCACGCATGGTGGAGCGCGGCTACACCGAGCGTCAGGTTCGCCGGCTCGTCGAGTGGTACATGCGGGTGAAGCAGGCCGGTTGAGGCGGATGCGAAAGTGGCCATTCACATCATTGACAGGCGCCTGAATCCGGGCGGCAAGAGTCTCGAGAACCGTCAGCGGTTCTTGCGTCGGGCCAAGTCCCTGGTGCAGGGCGCCGTCAAGAAGACTTCGCAGGAACGCGACATCAAGGACGTGCTCGAGGGCGGCGAGGTCACGATTCCGCTCGACGGCATGCACGAGCCGCGTTTCCGACGCGAGGGCGGCACGCGCGACATGGTGCTGCCCGGCAACAAGAAGTTCGTCGAGGGCGACTACCTGCCGCGCTCGGGCCAGGGCAGCGCGAAGGATTCCGGCCCCGGCGAGGGCGACAGCGAGGACGCCTTCCGCTTCGTGCTGAGCCGTGACGAGTTCGTCGACCTGTTCCTCGACGATCTCGAGCTGCCCGATCTCGCCAAGCGCAAGATTGCCGAGACCGAGAGCGAAGGCATCCAGCGCGCCGGCTACACCACGTCGGGCTCGCCCGCCAACATCTCGGTGAGCCGGACGGTGCAGCTCGCGTTGGCGCGCCGCATTGCGCTGCGGCGTCCGCGCAAGAGCGAGATGGACGAGCTGGAAGCCCGCATTGCCGAATGCGACGATGAGGCCGAGCGGGCCGATCTCGCGGCCCAGCTCGAAAGACTGAAGGCCAAGGCCAAGCGGATTCCGTTCATCGACCCGCTCGACATCCGCTACCGGCGCTTCGAAGCCGTGCCGCGGCCGGTGGCGCAGGCCGTGATGTTCTGCCTGATGGACGTCTCCGGTTCGATGTCCGAGCACATGAAGGACCTCGCCAAGCGCTTCTACATGCTGCTCTACGTGTTCCTCAAGCGCCGCTACAAGCACGTCGAGATCGTCTTCATCCGCCATACCGACCACGCCGAGGAAGTGGACGAGCAGACCTTCTTCTACGGCCCGGCCTCCGGCGGCACGCTGGTATCGAGCGCACTGCAGGCCATGAGCGACATCGTGCGCGAACGCTTCAATCCCGCCGACTGGAACATCTACGCGGCGCAGGCTTCCGACGGCGACAATTCCTACTCCGACGGCGAGCTCGCCGGCATGCTGCTGACCGAGAAGATCCTGCCGGTCTGCCAGTTCTTCGCTTATCTCGAGGTCGGCGAGTCCGGCGGCAGCGCCTTCGATCTCTCCGACTCCGCGCTCTGGTCGCTCTATGAGCGCCTGCGCAATAGCGGCGCGCCGCTGTCGATGCGCAAGGTGAGCGAGCGCAGCGAGATCTTTCCGGTGTTCCACGACCTGTTCCAGCGCCGCGAAACCCAGGAGAAGGTTGCTCCATGACCGATACTTCCGGACGCTTGTTCGAGGGTGCGGACTGGGACTTCCGGACCCTGCAGCGCATCCACGACGCCTGCGAGGAGGTCGCCTGCGGGGAGCTGGGACTCGAGGTCTATCCCAACCAGATCGAGGTCATCACCGCCGAGCAGATGCTGGACGCCTATTCGTCGGTCGGCATGCCCTTGTTCTACAAGCACTGGTCGTTCGGCAAGCATTTCGCGTTCCACGAGGCCTCCTACCGCAAGGGCCTGATGGGGCTCGCCTACGAGATCGTGATCAACTCCTCGCCCTGCATCTCCTACCTGATGGAGGAGAACACCGCGACGATGCAGGCGCTGGTGATCGCGCATGCCGCGTTCGGCCACAACCACTTCTTCAAGAACAATTACCTGTTCAAGCAGTGGACCGATGCCGACGGCATTCTCGATTACCTCGAATTCGCCAAGAACTACGTCGCGAGCTGCGAGGAGCGCTACGGCCGCGCCGAGGTCGAGCGCACGCTCGATGCCGCGCATGCGCTGATGTCGCACGGCATCGACCGCTATCCCGGCAAGAAGAAGCTCGACCTGCGAGCCGAGGAGAAGCGCGCCGGACGGCGCCGCCAGCACGAGGAGGAGGTGTTCAACGACCTCTGGCGCACGACGGTGCCCACGGGGCCGGCCAAGAGCCGCTCGCTGCTCTCGATCGAGCGCCGCCGCAAGCTGCTCGGCCTGCCGCAGGAAAATCTCTTGTACTTCCTGGAAAAGAGCGCGCCACGGCTGGCGCCCTGGCAGCGCGAACTCTTGCGCATCGTCCGCCACATCGCGCAGTATTTCTACCCGCAGAGCCAGACCAAGGTCATGAACGAGGGGACGGCGACCTACGTCCACTACCGCATCATGACTCGGCTGCACGAGCAGGGGCGCATCTCCGACGGCAATTTCCTGGAGTTCCTGCAGTCGCACACCAACGTGGTGTTCCAGCCGGAGTTCGACGATCCGCGCTTCTCGGGCTTCAATCCCTATGCGCTCGGCTTTGCGATGATGCAGGACATCGAGCGCATCGTCACCCGCCCCGAGGCCGAGGACCGCGAATGGTTCCCGGACATCGCCGGCCGGAACGACGTGATGGGCGTGCTGCGCGACGTCTGGGCCAATTACCGCGACGAGAGTTTTGTCGGCCAGTTCCTGAGCCCGCGCCTGATGCGGCACCTGCGCATGTTCCACCTGCATGACGATCCCGAGGAGCGCGCCGGCATCCGGGTCGACGCCATCCACGACGAGCGCGGTTTCCGCCGGGTCCGCCGTGAACTGGCGCGGCAGCACGACGTGGGCTTCATCGACGCCAATATCGAGGTGGTCGACGTCGACCTCGCCGGCGACCGCCGGCTGATCCTGCACCACCACGTCGTGAAGGGTTCGCAGCTCAATGAGACCGACGCCAAGCGGGTGCTGCAGCACCTCGCCGACCTCTGGACCTACGACGTGACGATGATCGAGGTCGATGCCAACGACAAGGTGCTGCGGGAGTACGTGATGAGCCCGAGGCCGGTGACGGTGGCGGCTTGAAGCCAGGCCCGAGGGTCACGGCAGTAGCCCGAGCGATGCCGAATCTCCAATCTCGCTGTCATGCCCCGGCTTGGGGCATCCAGTGCGCCGCGGCTTCCCGGCTCAGTCGCCGCGGCCTCTGGAATATTGGATCGCCCGATCAAGTCGGGCGATGACGGCTGAGTAAGGGCAACGGCTTCGAGCTGGAAGTGGTGAAGGTGCTATCCTGCTGTCGAGATCAATGGCAGGCTTCGCCGGCGCCATCGGCGCGGTGCTGACAAGGCGAGATAATTTGACTAACCTTCAATGCGGGCCATCAAGACGGCGCAGCACCGGGCCCACGAGGGGAGATCGATGAGCACCGTAAAAAGCGCTCTGGCCCAGAAGAGTGGCGCCCTGATCCATGTTCGTTCCGGCGACATGGTCGTCGAAGCCTTGCGCCAGATGCGCGAAAACCGGGTCCGGTCGGTGCTGGTCATCGACGACGACGTGCTGGTCGGTATCGCGACCCAGGGTGACTGCGCCATCAAAGTTCTGCTGCCCGGGCTCGATGCGAAGCAGACGCCGGTGGGCCAAGTGATGACGGGAAACCCGGTGACGGTCAAGCCGGACGATCAGCTGGAAGGCTGCATGGCAATGATGGCTGCGCGCGGTTTTCGCCACCTGCCAGTGCTGGACGCGGGCAAGGTCGTGGGCGTGATCTCGATCGGAGACGTCGTCAAGAACATCATCCGGGATTTGGAGCACAACGTGGACGACCTGATGGGCTACATCATGAAGGACGGCCCCGGGGGCTGACAGACGAACCGCAGGGGAAGCTCTAAGGCCGCAAATACAAATACCCCTGCGATTGCAGCTCTGCGAGCCTCACCACGCCGCCTTTTTCCGCACTGACGAAGCCGGGGAGCAGCTCCTTCAGCGTGATGTTCTGCGCCTTCATGGTGTTGCCGCAGGCGGCGAGCTCGACGCCGTCCCTGGAGAACGCGCCGATCCGTTTCGTGACGTCGGGATTGGCCTGCGCCGCGTGGAACGCCTTCAGCGCCGGGCCGTGGATCACGAGCGCGAGCGTGACGTGGTCGGGCCCGCCGACGCCATCGATGTGGTTCTGGATGTTGCCGAGCACGAAGTTGACTTTTTCGGCGTCGGCGAGATGGTAGACCACTTTCAGCTTGCCGGCCGGAGTTGCCTCGGTCGCGGCACTGGCGCGCGAGGCGGCGAAGGCCGCGCCAAGCGCCGAGACGGCGCTCCACAAGATGTTGCGTCGGTTCATGGCTGTGCTCCTGACTTTGCCCGAACCTATCACTTGTGGCGGAGCGCTGCGAGTTCCTTGCGGTCGGTCACGAGCGACGCGCAATCGGCATTGTCGGTGCGATCGAGGCGGAAAATCTTGTCGTCGGCACCTGCGAGCAGGGATTTTTCGGCGTCGTCGTCGGGCTTGTTGTTCTGCCAGACCCTGATGCTTTCGAGCCGCACGATAGCCGATCTGTCGTCCTTCGACAGTGCCACGCCGATGCCGCCGCCGTCGCAATCGACGCCGCAGCCGAAACGAACCTCGTCGCCATTGTCCTGGAACAGGGCATGGCCGCAGGAGCCGCTGGAGTCGAATTCGCCGGAGCGGTGGCGGTACCGGAAGCCGAGCCGGAAGGAATAATGCAGCTCCTTGTCCTCTTTCTCGTACTCGGCCGAGACCAGGAGCTTCATCGAAGCGACCTTCTGCTTGGGATGCCGGGCGAGATGTTCGGCGTCATAGCGGCGAACGAAGCAGGCATAGGCCTTGTGGCCGGGTGGCCCGGCAAACATGCGCGCGTTGAAGGCCTCGGCCTGCGCCCTGGTGACTTCCCGGAATTCCTGGCTGTCCTCGGCCCTGACGGGGCCGAGCAGCGTGGCGAACGCAAGAGCGACGAAGAGGGAAAATTTCATGATGGTCCCGGACGCGTTGGCGATTTGGCCGCACCAAGCTGGCGCGGACCTATCGGCCGTTAGTCGCGTCCCGCACCTCGCGCGTTCAAGTGCCGCGGCGGCGTCCGGTTACCGCAGACTGGCGTTGATCTTCTCCAGCACTGCCGAGCCCGGGCAGAGATCGCCGGCTTCTAGCGTGTTCAGGGGAGCCTCGACCGTGTTGAGGTGCGCGTGCAGATCGTCCGCCTCGGGGTCGACATAGAGCAGGCCGGTGACGATCTGGCCCTTGGCGGCGTGCTTCTGCAAGAAGGTCATGGCGCCGAGCCGATCATGCGGATCGTAGTCGGCATCTAACTTGCGCAGCGCCAGGCGGGTGCCGTCGTGCTGCTCCACCACCTGCACCGTGCCCGGCGCGTAGTCGACGCTGATCGGCTCGCGGCCGACCAGCACATCGAGCCGGTTCACGGCGTCATTGTGCTCGCGGACATAATCAAAACTCTTGGTCGAGCCGGCGTGGTTGTTGAAGGCGATGCAGGGGCTGATGACGTCGATGAAGGACGCGCCCTCGTGGCGGATCGCAGCCGCAATCAGCGGCACCAGCTGGCTCTTGTCGCCGGAGAAGCTGCGGGCGACGAAGGTGGCTCCCAGCTGCAGCGCGATCGCGACGAGGTCGATGGCGTTGTCGGTATTGGTGACGCCCTTCTTGGACTTCGAGCCGCGGTCGGCGGTGGCCGAGAACTGGCCCTTGGTCAGGCCGTAGACGCCGTTGTTCTCGACGATATAGGTCATGTTGACGCCGCGCCGGATCGAATGCGCGAACTGGCCGAAGCCGATCGAGGCGGAATCGCCGTCGCCGGACACGCCGAGATAGATCAGCTCACGGTTGGCGAGGTTGGCGCCGGTGAGCACCGAGGGCATGCGGCCGTGCACGGAGTTGAAGCCGTGCGAATTGCCGAGGAAATAGTCCGGCGTCTTCGACGAGCAGCCGATGCCGGAAA
>NZ_JAGWUA010000349.1 GCF_028868675.1 Bradyrhizobium sp. | reverse complement strand
CGGGCTGACCCCACAACAATTGTTCACTTGGCGCCGGCAAGCGCGGCGGCTGCCGGCGCCGATGGCTGACGATCCGCAGTTTGTACCTGCGGTGGTGGACGCCATGGCGCCAGTCGCGGTTGCGGGCCATGAGCGCAAGACAGTGCGACGGAAGGCCAAGCCGGATGTTGGGGGCATCGAGATCGAAGCCGAAGGCGTCACGATCCGGGTTGGCCGCGGCGCGGACGTGACGATGATTGCGGCCATCGTCCATGCGCTGAAGGCAAGCCGGTGATCGGGCCGTCCGGCACGGTCCGGGTGATGGTCGCAACCAAGCCAGTCGACTTCCGCAAGGGAATGGAAGGGCTTGCTATGCTGGTACGAGAGCACATGAAGGCCGATCCCTTCTCGGGTGCTGTTTATGTGTTCCGTGCCAAGCGCGCGGACCGGATCAAGCTGATCTTCTGGGATGGTACGGGTTTATGCCTGTTCGCCAAGCGGCTCGAGGACGGCGTCTTCCGCTGGCCGAAGATCGAGGATGGCGTGATGCGTTTGTCGGCGGCGGAATTGTCGGCGCTGCTCGAAGGGCTTGATTGGCGGCGTGTCCACGCGGCACGGGAGACGGTCGTCCCGACGCAAGTCGGATAATTGTGGGCCGCGCTGCGGCGAAGTGAATCAGGAGTATCGAGCAAGTCGTCAGGCGGGCGCGAATATGCTCTGATTTGCCCGTGAGCGATAACCTTCCTGATGATCCTGAGACGCTGAAGGCGATGCTGCTGGCCGAGCGGCACGAGAGCGAGCGGCTGCGCCAGATCATCAAGGAGCTGCAGCGTCATCGCTTTGGCCGGAAGGCCGAGACGCTTCCCGAGGAGCAGATGCTGCTCGGTCTTGAGGACGTCCAACAGGTTGCGGCTTGTACGGAAGCCAGCCAAGACGAGACAGCTCCGGAAGGCCGGGCGGAGCGCGCACGCAAGCGCCGCAACAATCGCGGAGCACTGCCGGCGCATCTGCCGCGGATCGAGGTCGTGGTCGACATCGACGACAAGACCTGTCCCTGCTGCAAGGGCGAACTGCATCGGATCGGCGAAGACAAGAGCGAGCGGCTGGACATGGTGCCGGCGCAGTTCCGCGTTGTCGTCACCCGACGTCCCAAATATGCCTGCCGAGCCTGCGAAGATGGCGTCATGCAGGCCGAGGCTCCGGCCCGGTTGATCGAGGGCGGACTGCCGACGGAGGCAACCGTCGCTCAGGTTCTGGTGTCCAAATATGCCGATCATCTGCCGCTCTACCGGCAGGCCCAGATCTATGCCCGCCAGGGCATCGCTCTCGATCGATCGACGCTGGCGGACTGGGTTGGGCATGCCGCCTTCCATCTGCGCCCGCTGCATGGGCGCCTTCTCACGGTGCTTCGCGCGAGGTCCAAGCTGTTCGCCGACGAGACGACTGTGCCGGTGCTCGATCCCGGTCGAGGGCGCACCAAGACCGGCCAGCTCTGGGCCTATGCCTCCGACGACAGGCCCTGGGGCGGCCTCGATCCGCCAGGCATCGCCTATGTCTATGCCCCCGACCGCAAGGCCGAGCGACTGTTCAGCCATCTTGCCGGCTTCAAGGGCGTCCTGCAGGTCGATGGCTACATCGCATACCCAAAGCTTGCCGATCGCAGTGAGGTCGAGCTCGCCTTCTGCTGGGTGCACATGCGGCGCAACTTCTACGAACTCGCGACAGCCGGCCCCGCGCCGATCGCAAGCGAGGCGCTGAAGCACATTGCCGCGTTCTATGCGATCGAGAAGGAGATCCGCGGCCGCAGCGCGGAGGAACGTCGCCTCGTGCGGCAGCAGAAGAGCCGGCCGCTGGCTGACGCCTTTGAGGCCTGGCTGCGCGCCAAGCTGGCTCTGATTAGCCAGAAGATCGAGCTCGCCGAAGCCATCCGCTACGCTCTCTCGCGCTGGCAGGGGCTGACGCGCTTCATCGATGACGGCCGCATCGAACTCGACAACAATACGGTCGAGCGATCAATCCGTGGCATCAAGCTCAGTCGCAAGAACGTTCTGTTTGCCGGATCTGACGGTGGTGCCGAACATTGGGCTGTCGTCGCGTCCTTGGTCGAGACCTGCAAGCTAAACGACGTCGATCCGCTCGCTTATCTTACCGACGTCCTGACCAGGATCGTCAACGGACATCCCAACCGCGACATCGACCAGCTGCTGCCCTGGGCGTACCGCACTCAATCCCTCAAAGCCGTGGCCTGAGCACGACGCTTACAGCTGGTCGAGGTCCGTGTGGCTTAGTCAGATCATCCAGCGCATGCGCCACGGTCAGATATAAAATCTACGCAAGAATGGTGGCCCATGTGCGAGGGCCGACGATGCCGTCCGGGACCAGGTCATGGTCGCGCTGAAATTGTCTGACTGCGGCCTCGGTAGCAGCATCGAAATTACCGTTCACCTC
>NZ_JAGWUA010000348.1 GCF_028868675.1 Bradyrhizobium sp. | reverse complement strand
CGTGATCGTCGATCCCAAGAGCCTGAATTTCGCGATCTATCGCGGCGCCACGCTGCTCACGCCCAACCGCAAGGAGTTCGCCGAGGCTACCCGCAGCCGCGCCGACACCGAGCAGGACATCGTCGCCGCCGCGCAGGACGTGATGCAGCTTGCCGATTGCGAGGCCATTCTGGTGACGCAGAGCGAGCGCGGCATGACGCTGGTGCCGCGCAACGGCGAGGCCATCCACATTCCCGCCCATCCCGTGAAGGTGCGCGACGTCTCCGGCGCGGGCGACACGGTCGCCGCCGTGCTCGCGACTTCGCTTGCCGCGGGCGCCGACTGGGAGGTTGCGTTGCGGATGGCGAATGCGGCCGCCGCGGTCGCCGTCGGCAAGCAGGGCACCGCGAGCGTGAGCGCCGCGGAGCTGCGGCGCAGGATCCTGCCCCACGCCTATCTCGCGGCGGAGGAGAAGATCGTGCTCGAGGCGGGCGCGCTGGAGCAGCAGCTCGCCGAATGGCGCAGGCAGGGCCTGCGCGTCGGCTTCACCAATGGTTGCTTCGACATCCTGCATCCCGGCCACGTCAAGGTGCTGACCGCCGCGCGCGCCGCCTGCGACCGCCTGATCGTGGGGCTGAACAGCGACGCCTCGGTGCGGCGGCTCAAGGGCGCCGACCGCCCGGTCCAGGACGAGCGGGCGCGGGCCGAGGTGCTGGCGGCGCTCGAAGCGGTCGATCTCGTCGTGATCTTCGATGAGGACACGCCGCTCCGCCTGATCGCGCAGATCAGGCCGAGCGTGCTGGTGAAGGGCGGCGACTACACCCGCGAGCAGGTCGTCGGCCACGAGATCGTCGAGGCCGGCGGCGGCGCCGTCATGCTGGTCGACGTCCTGCCCGGCTTCAGCACGACCTCGCTGGTCGACCGCGCGCGGGGCGGAGGCAAATGACGCTTGCCGGGAAGCCCATCGGCGCGATGCTGGGCCGGCGGCTGCGCGATCCTGCCGCGTGGCGCGAGACGGTCGACGTCTTCGCCGTGCTGACGGCGGCCTCGCTCCCCTGGTCAACCTCGCTCGCCGCGATCTTCAACGCCGCGATGCTGGTCTGCATGGTGCCGTTTCTCGATCTCGGGGATTTCCTGCAGTTCCTGAAGCGGCCGATCTGCGCGGCGCCGATCGCGCTGTTCGTGCTGGCGCTCGTGGGAACGCTGTGGTCGGACGCGGACTGGAGTACGCGGCTCCATGCCGTCAATCCGACGGTCAAGCTGCTCGTGCTTCCCGTCCTGCTCTACCATTTCGAGCGCTCCTCACGCGGGCATTGGGTATTCGTCGCCTTTCTCGTCTCCTGCGCGCTGCTGTCCGTCATGTCCTGGCTCGTCGCTTTCGACCCGAGCCTGTCGCTGAAGCACGAGAGCGCCGACCGGGGCATCTTCGTCAAGAACTACATCGACCAGAGCCAGGAGTTCACGCTGTGCGCGGTCGCGCTCGCCTATCCGATCGTGACGCTGCTGCGCGCGCGCAAGTTCGTCCTCGCCGGGCTGCTGATGGCGCTGGCGTTGAGCTTCTTCGTCAACATGGCCTTCGTCATCGTCTCGCGCACGGCGCTCGTGACCGTGCCGATCATGTTCGCGGTGTTCGCGCTGCTCCATCTGAAATGGCGGAGCATACTGGTCATTTTCGGCAGCTTGGTCGTGCTCACGCTGCTTGCCTGGCAGGCCTCGCCGCAGTTGCGCGCTACCGCGGACAGGTTCTCGATCGAATATCGGCTCTACAAGGAGCGGGGTCTTGCGACTTCTGTCGGGCTGCGCATCGAGTACTGGCGCAAATCGCTGGGCTTCTTCGCCGAGGCGCCGGTCGTGGGGCACGGTACCGGATCGACGCGAGGCCTGTTCGAGCAGGCCGCGACCAGCGGCACCGAGGTCTCGAAGGAGGTGATCGGCAACCCCCATAACCAGACGCTGAACGTGGCGGTGCAATGGGGCGCCATCGGCATCGTCGTCCTCTATGCCATTTGGCTCGCGCATCTGCTGCTGTTTCGCGGCGACGGGCTCGCCAACTGGATCGGACTCCTGGTCGTGGTCCAGAACGTCTTCACTTCGCTGTTCAACTCCCACCTGTTCGATTTCCACGAGGGATGGATGTACGTCCTGGGCGTCGGCGTCGCCGGCGGGATCGTCCTCGGGACGCGCCGCTCCGGTTCAGGCGCGGGGGCCGCCGGTTCCTGATCCCTGCCTGCTGGCAAGTGGCGGCGAGATGGGCTATCAGCGCGTCAGGTTGTCGAACACTGGAAAATTCATCGGTCGGCGGATGACGCGACTTTCGCATCTCACCCTGCGCAACTTCCTGATCGCGCTCCACGACCTCCTCGCCACCGCGGCGGCGCTGTTCGTCGCATTCTACCTGCGGTTCGAGGGCGGCGACGACTTCTATGTCCGGTTGCCGCTCCTGTTTCGCATCCTGCCCTATTTCCTC
>NZ_JAGWUA010000144.1 GCF_028868675.1 Bradyrhizobium sp. | reverse complement strand
CGTTCTGGTCGGTCACCATGTATGACGGCAAGACGCAGCTCCTGATCAAGAATCCGATCGACCGCTACCTGATCAATTCGCCGATGCTGCCGGGCATGAAGATCAATCCCGACGGATCGCTGACGCTCTACATCCAGAACAAATCACCGGGCAAGGACAAGGAGGCGAACTGGCTCCCGGCTCCGGACGGCCCCATCTACATGGTGATGCGGCTGTACTGGCCGAAGACCGAGCCGCCGTCGATCCTACCGCCCGGCGAAGGCGCGTGGGCTCCGCCCGCGGTGAAGCGGGTGTCGTAGCGGGCACGGACACCTGCAGCGACGGCCTGACCGTCTCCGACCGGTGAATACCGGCAGCTCACATCTGCCCCGCACCGCCCGGCCTCGCGGGCGGCATCGCCGAGAGCAGGAGAAGCAGGGCACGGGCGCCCCGTAGTTGGCGCCGTCCGGCGCGGCCCGGTTCCACGGCCGTTGCCCTCCGGCAACACTATCGCGAAAAGCCGCGGCTCCATATTGTCGGTCATTGCGTCGCCGCAGAATGACCCGAACAATCCCCGGCGTCGCGTGCGTGGCTGTGCAGTCCGGCTCAATGGAGGCTCGGAAATGAACCTGCGGCGATTTTCGAACGTTGCGCAGTCGCGCCGGTCGACCGTCCTCGCGGGCTGGGTTCTGGTCTGGCTCATTGCCTTCGGCTCGACCGGCATCGAGCTGACCGGGGCGACGCCGGTCAGGGAGCAGGAGACGTCATCTCCTTCCGCCGTCGCCGAACGCGCCGCCGCGCAACGACTCGCCGCGATCGAAGAAGCCGCCGCCGCCCTCGCCACCGTGCCGACCGCCGCGGAGCTCGCGGCCGCAGCGGCCGCCACACGGACGGCGGTCGTCGACAAACCGGAACCGGCCATTCGACTGGCGTCCACGGACTCTTCGGAGGTGCTGCCGGCCGAAACGCCGCTGCCGGCGACCGTACCGGCCGGCGCGAACCCGGCGGCCGGACCCGAACCCGCCCTCGATTCCGTCGAGGTGCTCGACGAATGTCTTGCGGTGAACGCCTGCATCGACCGCTATCTGTGGGCGCTCTACCGGCGCGCGCCCAAGGAGGACTCCATCAAGGTGCCCGAGCTTCGACGCGTGACGGTCAAGCGGAAGGGCAAGACGGTGACCGTCACCAGGACCGTGACGACGCTGGTCGACGAGGATTTTGCCTGGAAGGATCCGAAGGCCGCGGACAAGGCCGGCATGTCGCTGACGGACTATGTGATCGGCGGCATGGACCGGAGCTTCAAACTGAAGCTTTTTCACGCGCTGCACGCAGCCGAACTCGCCGGTTTCGCGCCCGGCATCACCAGCGCATTCCGCGACGACTACCGCCAATCCATCGCGAGCGGACTGAAGGCGGCCAGCAACAGATCGTTTCATGGCGGCTCCTTGCGCGGCGGCTATGGTCACGGGCTCGCCGCCGACATCGTCAGCATCACCGGCAACACGCGCGACGAGCGCTGGGCGTCCAGCGACAGGCTCTGGAAGTGGATCGACGCGCACGGCAAGGAGTTCGGGATCGCGCGACCCTATCTCGGACGCGATCCGGCGCATGTCGCGCCGATCGACGGCCAGGAATACGCGTCCAAGAGATCGAAGACACAGCACGTCGCAGCAGCCGGGAAGAAGCCGAAGCAGGCCGCGGTGGCGCAGCAGCACGGCAAGGCGAAGCGCACGAAAAGCGTCGCGGCGCTCTGACGGACGCCGCGCCCGGGTCCGATGCGAAAACGAACCGGCGCCCTCAGCCGGCCGCGCCGAGCGAAACCCGAACATGACGGCCGGCGGCGGCGGTATTTTCGCCGGCCTTGCACCCGGCCAAGGCCGGGACCTGGCCTGCGGCTGGCGCGTCCGGGGCCCCCGCGAAACCCGAACACATGCGTCGGCAATTCGGCGCTAGAATGCCTCCACGACGCACGATCCGGTCGCCGCGACACCGGGAGGAAAACGACATGGCCAACACTGCCCAGAATGCTTCGCACACGGGACCTGCAGCCGACCGGTTCGGCGCGGTCACGCACGACGTCATCAACCAGCCGGTGGAACTCGCCGACTTCAACCTGTTTTCCGGCGACCGCGCGCTGAGCGAAGCGGTCACCCGCGAGAACGCGGCGTGGGCGAGCAACGACCTCGCCGATTTCGGCGCGCGGATCGGCACCGCCGACTATCTCGAGCTCGGCGCGCTGGCCAACCGCAACCTGCCGGAATTCGACACCCACGACCGCTACGGCCGCCGTGTCGATCTCGTGCGTTTCCATCCCTCCTATCACCAGCTCATGAAGACCTCGATCGAGGAGGGCCTGCATTCCTCGCCCTGGACCGATCCGCGCCCCGGCGCGCATGTCGCGCGCGCCGCGCGCGTCTACATGCATAGCCAGGTCGAGGCGGGCCACGGCTGCCCGATCACCATGACGTTCGCCGCCGTGCCGTCGCTGATGCTGCAGCCGGACCTCGCCAAGGACTGGGTGCCGAAGATCACCGCGCGCGTCTACGATCCGCGCAACGTGCCGGTCGACCAGAAGCAGGGCATCACCATCGGCATGGCGATGACGGAGAAGCAGGGCGGCTCGGACGTGCGCGCCAACACGACCCGCGCGCTGCCCGTCGGCACGGAAGGACCCGGGCAGGCCTACGAGCTCGTCGGCCACAAGTTCTTCGTCTCGGCGCCGATGTGCGACGCCTTCCTGGTGCTGGCGCAGGCGCCCGGCGGCCTGTCCTGCTTCCTGGTGCCGCGCTGGAAGCCCGACGGCAGCAAGAATCCGCTGCAGGTGCTGCGGCTGAAGAAGAAGATGGGCAACGCCTCCAACGCCTCGAGCGAGACCGAGCTGCGCGGCGCGCTCGGCTGGATGGTCGGCAAGGAAGGCCGCGGCATTGCGACCATCCTCGAGATGGTGGCGATGACGCGGTTCGACTGCATGGTCGGCTCGTCCGCCGGCATGCGCATGGCGCTCGCCCAGGCCATCGACCATTGCCGCCAGCGCGCGGCCTTCGGCAAGCTCCTGATCGACCAGCCGATCATGCAGAACGTGCTCGCCGACCTCGCGCTCGAGGCCGAGGCCGCGCTGACGCTCACCATGCGCATGGCGCGCGCGCTCGACAACCGCACCGACGAGGCGGAGGCCCATTTCATCCGCATCGGCACCGCGATCGGAAAATACTGGATCTGCAAGCGCACGCCCGGCGTCGCCTATGAAGCCATGGAATGCATCGGCGGCTCCGGCGTGATGGAGGACGGGCCGATGCCGCGCCTGTTCCGCGAGAGCCCCGTCAACGCGATCTGGGAAGGCTCCGGCAACGTGCAGTGCCTCGACGTGCTGCGCGCCATGGGGCGCACGCCCGAGACGGTCGATGTCTACTTTGCGGAAGTTTCGCGCGCCAAGGGCGGCAACCGGCTGCTCGACGCGCATATCGAGGCGCTGAAGGCCGACATGAAGGAGACCGCCGAGTTCGAATTGCGCGCGCGCGATCTCGTCGACCGGCTCGCGACCGGCCTGCAGGCGAGCCTGATGGTGCGCCATGCGCCCGCCAACGTGGCCGACGCGTTCTGCGCCTCGCGGCTCGACGCGCGCGGCGCGCACCACTATGGCGCGCTGCCGATGCGGGTGGATTGCAGCGCGATCGTCGAGCGCGCGCGGCCGCGCTAGCGCGAGCGGCGACGAAGGTGCGCTCCCTCGCCCCGCTTGCGGGGAGAGGGTTGGGGTGAGGGGGACTCTCCGCCGGGACGGGGACAAACGGACTCGCGGAGACTCCCCCTCACCCGGAATTCAAGTTCCGTTTGAATTCCGACCTCTCCCCGCAAGCGGGGCGAGGTGGACCGGCGCATCCGCCGGGCGGACGTAGGACGGCACCATCGTCGCGAGATAGCCGTGCACGGCGGCGCAGACGGTGTCGCGCAGCGCATCGTTGTCGATGGCTCCGTCCGACACGATGAGCTGCTGCGACGCCAAGCCGTAGACGATGGCATGCACCGCGAATGCCGTCGGTCCGGCCGGCTTGCCGTCGGGCCAGCCGGGGCCGGCCAGCAGGGCCTCCTCGTGCAGCCGCACGAACTTGCCGTACATGCGGCGGAATTCCTTCATCCCCGACATCCGCCGCTCGAGCCGGAACAGCGCCGCCCAGTCCCGCGGCCGCTGCAACGGCGCCGCCATCTGCGCCAGGATGAGCCGATGCACGCGCTCGGCGAGCTGCCGACCGCGCGTGGCCTCGATGCTCGCGCGCATCGCGGTCGAGATCTCCTTGATCCAGAGATGGATGCAGACCGCGCCGAGATCGTCCTTGCTCGAGAAATATTCGTAGAAACTGCCGATGCCGACGCCGGCGAGCGAGATCACCTGGCGAATGGAGACGTCCTCGTAGTCGCGACTCGCCAGCAGCCGGACGAAGGCCTCGCGGATCGCTTCCGCCGTGGCGCGCGAGCGCGACTGCGCCGGTTTTCGCCGGTGCGCCGTCTCGTTCGTCGGCGAGCGGCCTTTCCTGCGTTCAGGCATCGCCTAGTCCCGCTCCGCCCTCGCTTTGGCGTAACCGTCGCGGGTCTGCGGCAGCTTCCAGCCCAGGACCTTGCTCGCGACCAGCGTGCGCAGCACCTGCGCGGTACCGCCGCCGATCGTGAACATGCGCACGTCGCGCGCCATGCGTTCGAGCGGGAAGTCGCGCGAATAGCCGCGCGCGCCGAACATCTGCAGCGCATCGTTGACGATTTTGATCGCGGCTTCCGAGGCGAAGATCTTGGCTTGGGCTGCGAGTTCCGGATCGGGAAACGCGCTGCCGCCCGGCCCGCGCGAGGCGGCAGCCGCATGCAGCATCAGGCGCGAGGCCGTGAGCTGGGTCTGCATGTCCGCGAGCATCCATTGCAGGCCCTGGAACTCGCCGATCGGCCGGCCGAACTGCTGCCGCGACTTCACCCAGGCGACCGCGTGCTCCAGCGCGCCGGCGGCAACGCCCATGGCAACCGTGCCGGCACCGACGCGCTGGCTGTTGTAGGCGTTGATGAGATCGGAAAAGCCGCGCCTGAAGCCGGAGGGCGGCAACAGCACCATGTCGGGCGTGATCTCGAGATCCTCGAACACCAATTCGCCCTCGGGCATGCCGCAGAGTCCCATGGTCGGCTCGCGCTTGTTCATCCGCAGGCCCTCCGCCTCGCCGCGCACGGCGAGGAAGCCGCCGACGCCGAGCTGCTCGCCGCCCTCGTCGAACACGCGGGCGAAGATCAGATGCAGGCGCGAGATGCCCGCGCCGGTGATCCAGTGCTTCCTGCCGTTGAGCACGTAGCGGTTGCCGCGCTTGTCGGCCCGCGTGGTCATTCCGGAGGCGTCGCTGCCGGCATCGGGCTCGGTGATGCAGATCGCCGGCTTGTCGCCGGAGAGCACGAGATCGGCGGCGCGCCTCTTCTGCGCGTCGGTGCCGTAGGCCATGACGGTCGAGATCGCGCCCATATTGGCCTCGACGACGATGCGCGCCGACACCGTGCAGGAGCGCGCCATCTCCTCGATGACCAGCACGGTGTCGAGGAAGCTGCGGCCCTGGCCGCCATATTCGGTCGGGATCGTCATGCCCATGAAGCGCTCGGCCTTCAGGGCCTCGACGACGTCCCAGGGATATTCGCCAGACTTGTCGATCTCGACGCCGCGCTTGCGCACGAGGCCATTGGAGAGCTCCGCGGCGCGGGCCTTCAGCGCCAATTGCTCCGGTGACAACTGCATGGCGCTTCTCCCTATCCTTCGGCCGCCTGCGCCACCCGCCCCGCCGCGACGAAGCGGTGGTCGTCGGCTAACGGCTTTGCGGCAATTGTGGTGGATTGCGCGTCCGGTGAAAAGCCGATTTGTCACGAAGATTGACAAAACCGTCACGGCGCGCGGGCCTTTCCCGGTGCAACGCCATGGCTATGGTGTTTCACGGCCGCGCGTTTGTTGCTATCAAATCCGGCGGCGACCTGCCGCAGGCACACAAGGAAACGGGGGCCATCGCGATGACGCGCGCGCATCTGAAATGTCCCGCACGACGAGACGGGGTTTCGGGACAGATCGGCAAGCTGATCGCGGCGCTCGCGGCCGCGGCCGCGCTCACCGGCTGCGAGCAGAAGAACGCGTTCGTGCCGCCGCCGCCGCCGAAGGTCGACGTCGCGACCCCCGTGCAGCGCACGATCACGCGCTATCTCGAGGCCACCGGCAATACCGCGCCGATCAAGATCGTCGACCTCGTGGCGCGCGTGCAGGGATTTTTGCAGACGATCGAATACCAGGACGGCACCTTCGTGAAGGAAGGCACCACGCTGTTCACGATCGAGCCCGACACCTACAAGCTCAAGCTCGAGCAGGCGCAGGCCGCGGAAGCCGGCGCACAGGCCTCGCTCCGGCAGGCGGAAGCCGATTTCAAGCGGCAAACCGAGCTGGTGCAGCGGCAGGCGGTGTCGCAGGCGACGCTCGACACCTCGACCGCCACGCGCGACAACGCCCAGGCCAATCTGCAGCAGGCCCAGGCCAACACCAGGCTCGCCCAGGTCAATTACGGCTACACCAGGGTCACCGCGCCGTTCGACGGCGTCGTCACCGCGCACCAGGCCTCGATCGGCGAACTGGTCGGCGTGTCGTCGCCGACCCAACTCGCGACCATCGTCGCGCTGGACCCGATCTACGTGAACTTCAACGTCAACGAACAGGACGTGCTGCGCATCCGCGCCAAGGCCGCGCGGCGCGGCATGACCGCAACCGACATCAAGTCGCTGCCGGTCGAGGTGGGGCTGCAGACCGAGACCGGCTATCCGCATGAGGGCCGGCTCGACTATGCCGCGCCGACCGTCAACCAGTCGACGGGCACCCTCGCCGTGCGCGGCGTCGTGCCCAACGACGAGCGCGTGCTGCTGCCCGGCTATTTCGTCCGCGTCCGTGTCCCCGTCGACCGGCAGAAGGATGCGCTTCTTGTTCCCGACACCGCGCTCGGCAGCGACCAGGGTGGCCGC
Source organism: Bradyrhizobium sp. (assembly GCF_028868675.1). GTDB lineage: Bacteria > Pseudomonadota > Alphaproteobacteria > Rhizobiales > Xanthobacteraceae > Bradyrhizobium. The sequence continues at coordinate 5,356 of NZ_JAGWUA010000144.1, read as the reverse complement.
TACGTGCTGGTGGTCAATGCCGACGGCACGGTCGGGCAGCGCAAGGTGCGGACCGGACCGCTCGACGGCGGCCTCCGCGTCATCGAGAGCGGGCTCAAAGCCGACGACCGCGTGGTGATCGACGGCCTGCTGCGGGCGATTCCGGGCCAGAAGGTCGATCCGCAAGTCCAGAAGATCGAAGCGCCGCAGGCTCGGGCCAGGTAGGAAGCGGCCATGATCTCAAAATTCTTCATCGAGCGGCCGGTCCTTTCCAACGTCATCGCGCTGCTGATGATCCTGATCGGCGGCGTCGCGCTGTTCAACCTGGCGATCGCGCAATATCCCGACGTGGTGCCGCCGACGGTGCAGGTCACCACCCGCTACCCGGGCGCCAGCGCCAGGACCGTGATCGACACGGTGGCGCTGCCGATCGAGCAGCAGGTCAACGGCGTCGAGGACATGCTCTACATGCAGTCCTACGGCGGCGCCGACGGCACCTACACGCTGACCGTGACCTTCAAGATCGGCGTCGACCTGAACTTCGCGCAGGTGCTGGTGCAGAACCGCGTCTCCAGCGCGCTGTCGCAGCTGCCGCAGGCGGTGCAGAACCAGGGCGTCACCGTGCAGAAGAGATCGACCTCGATCCTCCTGTTCGTGACGCTGACCTCGCCGGACTCCAAATACGACAGCCTGTATCTGAGCAACTACGCCACCATCAACGTTCGCGACGAGCTGTCGCGGCTGCCCGGCGTCGGCAACGTCACGGTGTTCGGCGCCGGCCAGTACTCGATGCGGGTCTGGCTCGATCCGCAGAAGCTGCAGGCGCGCGGACTGGTGCCACAGGACGTGATCCAGGCGATCCAGCAGCAGAGCCAGCAGGTCGCCGCCGGCCAGGTCGGCGCGCCGCCGACGCCGCCGGGCCAGGCGTTCCAGTACACGCTCAACGTCAACGGAAGGCTCGACGACACCACGGAGTTCGAGAACATCATCGTCAAGACCGGCAACACCGGCGACGTCACGCGGGTGCGCGACGTCGGCTCGGTCGAGCTCGGGGCGCAGACCTACAGCCAGATGTTCTCGCTGAACAAGCAGCCGGCCACCGGCATCGGCGTGTTCCAGTCGCCCGGCGCCAACGCGCTGCAGGTCGAGCAGGCCGTCCAGAAGAAGATGGCGGAACTCGCAAAGGGCTTTCCGCAAGGCATCAAGTACGACACGCCGTTCGACACCACGAAATTCGTGCAGGCCTCGGTGCACGAGGTCTACATGACCCTGATCGAGGCCGGCCTCCTCGTGCTGGTCGTGATCCTGGTGTTCCTGCAGGACTGGCGCGCGATGCTGGTGCCCGCGACCACGGTGCCGGTGACCATCGTCGGCGCCTTCGCCGCGATGGCGGCGCTCGGCTTCACCGTCAACATGTCCACCCTGTTTGCGATCGTGCTCGCGATCGGCATCGTCGTCGACGACGCGATCGTGGTGGTGGAGGGTGCCGCCCACAACATCGAACGGGGCATGTCCGGCCACGACGCCGCGATCCGGGCGATGGACCAGCTGTTCGCGCCGATCGTCGGCATCACGCTGGTGCTGATCTCGGTGTTCCTGCCGGCCTCCTTCCTCGCCGGGCTGACGGGGCGCATCTATTCGCAGTTCGCGCTGGTGATCGCCGCGACCGCGCTGCTCAGCGCGATCAACGCCGCGACGCTGAAGCCGACGCAATGCGCGCTGTGGCTGCGCCCGGCGGTGCCGCCGGAGCAGCGCAATTTCTTCTACCGCGGCTTCAACAGCGTCTATGACCGCATCGAGCGGGGATATATCCGCCTGATCGGCGCACTCGTCAGGCACGCGACCGTCTCGGTCGCGGTCGCGCTGGTGCTGATCGGGATCGGCGGCTACGGCCTGTCGCGGGTGCCGACCGGCTTCCTGCCGATCGAGGACCAGGGCTACCTGATCGCCGCGGTGCAACTGCCCGACGGCGCGGCGCTGGAGCGGACGCAAGCCGTGCTCGACAAGGTGAGCGAGATCACGAGCAGGACCCCTGGCGTCGCCCAGGTCATCACCATCGCCGGCATCTCCGCGCTCGACAACAACGCGAGCCTCGCCAATGCCGGCGTCGCCTACGTCATCCTCAAGGACTGGAGCGCGCGCGGCAAGGGCGAGGACCTGCGCTCGCTGGTGTTCGGCCTGAACGACAAGCTCTCGACCATCCTGGAGGCCCGCACGCTGGTGCTGCCGCCGCCGCCGATCCAGGGCATCGGCAACGCCGCCGGCTTCTCGATGCAGGTCGAGCTGCGCGACGGCAACAGCGATTTCGCCAAGCTGCAGGCGATGACGGGGGCGATGGTTGCCAACGCCCAGAGCCAGAGCGCGCTGCAGCGCGTCTCCTCGTCGTTCCGCTCGTCGGTGCCGCAGTTCGACGTCGAGATCGACCGGGTCAAGACCCAGACGCTGCACGTGACGACCGACCAGGTGTTCTCCGCGCTGTCGTCCTACCTCGGCTCGTCCTACGTCAACCAGTTCGACAAGTTCGGCCGCGTGTTCCAGGTCTATGCCCAGGCCGACCCGGCATTCCGCCTCACCGAGCGCGACATCGCCAACATGATGGTGCGCAACCAGAACGGCGACATGATTCCGATCGGCACCGTGGCCAGGATCACGCCCGCGGTCGGACCGTCGCTGATCAGCCTCTACAATCTCTATCCGTCAGCGACCATCGTCGGCCTGCCGGCGCAGGGCTACTCGTCCGGCCAATCGCTGCAACTGATGGAAGAGATCGCGGCCAAGACGCTGCCATCAGGCACCGGCTACGAATGGACCGCGATGTCCTACCAGGAGAAGGCCGTCACCAACCAGATCTATTATGTGTTCGGCCTTGCCATGCTGCTGGTCTATCTCGTGCTGGCCGGCCAGTACGAGAGCTGGTACGCGCCGATGTCGGTGATCCTCGCGGTGCCGCTGTCGCTCATCGGACCGATGCTGGTGCTCAACGGCCTGAAGATCGACAACAACCTCTATTGCCAGATCGGCCTGATCCTGCTGATCGCGCTGTCGGCCAAGAACGCCATCCTGATCGTCGAGGTCGGGCTCGAGCTGCACGGCCGCGACGGCAAGCCGCTGCTGGAATCCGCGATCGAGGCGGCGCGCGCCCGCTTCCGGCCGATCCTGATGACGTCGTTCGCCTTCATCCTCGGCGTGGTGCCGCTGGTGCTCGCGACCGGCGCCGGCGCCTCAGCCCGCAAGTCGATCGGCATCACCGTGTTCTCGGGCATGCTGGCCTCGACCTGCCTCGCCGTGCTGTTCGTGCCCGCCTTCTTCGTGGTGGTGCAGCGCTTCGAGAACTGGCGCGCATCGCGCAAGAATGCGGCGCCGGCCCCGCAGCCGGCCGCCGAAGCAGAATCCTAGGACTTGCGAACGGGCTGGCCGGCCTCGCCGCTGGAGACCAGCAGCACCGATGCCTTCGACCGCCGGACCACGACGTCGGCGACGCCGCCGAAGCTGAGGCGGTCGCCCTGGATGCGGTCGACGCCCATGACGACGAGATCGGCCTTGCTGCTCTCGATCTCCTGCAGGATTGCCGTCTCCGGCGCCGCATGGGCCTGCAGGGTCGTCGTGATGTCGACGCCGTAGCGCGCCGCGAGCGCGCTGGCGTCCTTCAGCACGCCCTCCTCCCGGACCCGCGACCGCGTCGCCGCCCGGCGCGTGCCCCGGTCCCGCGTCGTCGCCACGTAGATCACGCGAACCGACGCCGAGGCCGTCTGCGCCAGGGCGATCGCGACTTCCGCGCCGCGGCGCGAGACGCCGCTGCCGGAAAGAGGCACGAGAATCCCGAACCCGGCGGGCGTCGGCTGCTCCAGATGCGCGGCCTTGCCGGCGACGATGGCGAGCGCGCCTTCGAACTCCGCGGCGGCGTCCTCGACCTTCCTGTGAAAGCCGTCCTTGCGCCCGGTCACCGGATCGACGCCGACGATCATGAGATCAAAACCCTTCCTGGCCTCGTCCACCACGGCCTCGCCGATCGCCTTGTGCCGTGCGCGGGTGGTGACATCGACCTTGCCGGCTCCCTCCTCGTCCCGCTCGCCGGCCGCCTGCGCTGCCCTCCTGACGATGGCCTCGTGGCTTTCCGCCCCGCCGCGATGGCTCTCCTGCCGTTTTGCCTGCCGCCCGATATGGAGCACGGTGAGCGGCAGGCCGCGCGGGCCGGCCAGCAGCCCCGCGAGGTGCGAGGCGAACGTCGCATTCGCGCTCTCGTCGACCGCGAGCAGCAGCCGCTCGAGATTGGCGACGAAGCCGCGCCTTTCGAACTCCTCGCGCTCGAGGCGTTCCTCTTCCTGCCTGCTCATCGGAAGACGCGCCAGCGCGGCGCGCAGCATCGGCGGCATGGCCATCGTGGTCACGATCGCCATGGTGACGATCATCGTGAACAGGTTCTGGCTGAGCACGCCCATCGACAGTCCGATGGTCGCGATGATGACCTCGGTCGACCCGCGCGCGTTCATGCCGCTCGCGAGCGCCAGCGATTCACGCGTGCTGAGCCCGCCCATCGTGCCGCCCAGGAAGGCGCCGCCGAACTTTCCGACGCTGGCGATCACAACGAGCAAGGCCGTCAGGAGCAGCAACTGCGGCTCCTTCAGCACCGACAGATCGGCGCTCAGTCCGGCGAGGCCGAAGAAGACGGGCATGAAGAAGCTGCTGATCAGGCCGCGCAGGCGCTCGTCGATCTGCCTGGTGAGAATCGGCGATTCCCCGACCAGGACGCCGGCGACGAAGGCGCCGAGCACCGTGTGCACGCCGATCAGATGCGTGACCAGCGCCATCGCGCCCATCAGCAGCAGGATCACCGTGACTACGGGCGCCGCGCTGACGAGATTGTCGTTGGCCCAGCGGATGAGCTGAAACACCAGCCAGCGGCCGACGGTGAAGCTCGCGGCGAGGAAGGCGAGCGTGCCCAGCAGCGCCTTCGCCACCGATGCCACGTCGAGCGTGCCCCGGGACGCCAGGCTGAAGATGACCGCGATGATGATCCAGCCGACGGTGTCGTCGATGATCGCCGTCGCGACGATGATCTGCCCGACGTCGCGGCGCATGAAATTCATCTCGCGCACGACGACGGCGACGATCTTCACCGAGGAGATCGACAGTGCCGTCCCCATGAACAGCGAGGCCACGAGGCGCGCTTGCGGATCCGGCAGCAGCGCGTCGGGCAGGTATTCGCCGAGCGCGAAGCCGCAGGCGAAGGGCACCACGATCCCGGTCAGGGAGACCGCGATCGCCGCCTTGCCGACCTTGCGAACGAGCTTGAGGTCGGTCTCCATCCCGGTCAGCAGCAGGAGCAGAAGGATGCCGAACTGCGCGATGCCGTCGATCATCGCCTTCTGCTCGGGCG